>NZ_NFIY01000050.1:0-657 GCF_002163455.1 Megasphaera sp. An286
TCTTCCCTAGAAAGGAGGTGATCCAGCCGCACCTTCCGATACGGCTACCTTGTTACGACTTCACCCCAATCATCGCCCCCACCTTCGACGGCTGGCTCCGTAAGGTTACCTCACCGGCTTCGGGTGTGAATGACTTTCGTGGTGTGACGGGCGGTGTGTACAAGGCCCGGGAACGTATTCACCGCAGTATGCTGACCTGCGATTACTAGCGATTCCTGCTTCATGCAGGCGGGTTGCAGCCTGCAATCCGAACTGGGACTCTGTTTTTGGGGTTTGCTCCGGATCGCTCCTTCGCCTCCCTCTATTAAGAGCCATTGTAGTACGTGTGTAGCCCAAGCCATAAGGGGCATGATGACTTGACGTCATCCCCGCCTTCCTCCGCATTGTCTGCGGCAGTCTCTCCTGAGTCCCCGCCATGACGCGCTGGCAACAGAAGATAGGGGTTGCGCTCGTTGCGGGACTTAACCCAACATCTCACGACACGAGCTGACGACAGCCGTGCACCACCTGTTTTCGCGTCTTCCGAAGAAGAACTCTCCATCTCTGGAGATAGCACTCAATGTCAAGGCTTGGTAAGGTTCTTCGCGTTGCGTCGAATTAAACCACATACTCCACCGCTTGTGCGGGCCCCCGTCAATTCCTTTGAGTTTCAGCCTT
>NZ_NFIY01000051.1:0-651 GCF_002163455.1 Megasphaera sp. An286
TCATGGGACCTTACTTGCTTTCACAATGAGAAACCTCATCTTTAGGCTGGTTTCACGCTTAGATGCTTTCAGCGTTTATCCGTCCCGGACGTAGCTACCCAGCTGCACACCTGGCGGCATGACTGGTACACCATTGGTCCGTCCACTCCGGTCCTCTCGTACTAGGAGCAGCCCCTTTCAAGTTTCTTCCGCCCGCGATGGATAGGGACCGAACTGTCTCACGACGTTCTGAACCCAGCTCGCGTACCACTTTAATGGGCGAACAGCCCAACCCTTGGGACCTACTTCAGCCCCAGGATGTGATGAGCCGACATCGAGGTGCCAAACCTCCCCGTCGATATGGACTCTTGGGAGAGATAAGCCTGTTATCCCCAGGGTAGCTTTTATCCGTTGAGCGATGGCAATTCCACTCTCTACCACCGGATCACTAAGCCCGACTTTCGTCCCTGCTCGACCTGTCCGTCTCGCAGTCAAGCTCCCTTCTGCCTTTACACTCTTCGCGCGGTTTCCGTCCGCGCTGAGGGAACCTTTGGGCGCCTCCGTTGCTCTTTCGGAGGCGACCGCCCCAGTCAAACTGCCCGCCTGAGACTGTCCAAAGACTCGTTACGTCTCTCGTTAGAATCCCAATAAAACAAGGTTGGTATCCCACCA
>NZ_NFIY01000052.1:0-547 GCF_002163455.1 Megasphaera sp. An286
ATGGAATCGTTAGTAACGGGCCAGGCGTCCCTGACCGACGTGACGCTGGCTGTACAAGAGTTTGTGCAGAACCTAGGGCGGGAGGTGTTGTCGGCAATGTTAGAACAGGCCGATGAAGCCATCTATGAAACGGTGAAGCCGCAACGTACCTATCAGATCAAAGAAACAGCCCGTTCGCGTACCTTGGTAACCACGTTTGGAGAAATCACCTTTCACCGCCGGTATTACCGACAGAAAGACACGGGCCGCTACACCTATCTGCTGGACGAATGGTGCCAGCTACCGGCGTACAGCCGGATCGAGGCTTCCTGTCAGGCCCGAATGGCAGAACATGCCAAGGATATGAGTTATGCGAAAGCAGCCCAAGTAGCCACTCCGGTCCCGGTAAGCAAACAGAGCGTGCGGAACGTCTTATGCCGGTTGGGGACGATCCCCAATACGGCGGCTCCCCTGCCGGAACGGAGGCCGAAGGTATCCGAACTGTTCATCGAAGCCGACGAAGACCATGTGGCTATGCAGCAGGGAAACAGCCGGCAGCTGCGGCTGG
>NZ_NFIY01000006.1:0-110828 GCF_002163455.1 Megasphaera sp. An286
TGGGCTACCATACGCCGTCAGAGCTATTTGATGCATTCCTCGATGAAGTTTATGCTAGTGAGTGTGTTTCCTGATTATGGTTGTTCAAATTCAACTTGCAATTTACCTTTATTAATTAAGCCGTATCGTAAAGGTAATCACACCGTCCTTATAGGATACGCCGAGCTTTCCTTTCAAAAGCTGGGCCAGCTCTTCTGCCATAGACAAGCCAATGCCATAGCCGGCTTTTTGACTGTTGTGGGACTCGTCGCCGCGGTAAAATCGCTCGAAAAAGTGAGAATAATCGATATTGGCTCCGTTGGCGTAGGTATTAGAAATAGCCACAAGAGCACCTTTCTGCTTTTTCGCCGGCGTCACCGAAACAGCAATCGTACCGCCGTCATCACAGTATTTTACAGCGTTGTCCATGAGGATATTGACGAGGGTATAGAGCCGCTTTGAGTCGGAGCGGACGACGACACCCGGCGCTATCTCCGTAGAAATCGTCTTTCCCGCCTCCTGGGCCACCATCTGGAACGACTCGGCGACAGACGCCGCAAGCTCCGATACGTTCACGTCTTCGATGACCAGTTCCTGCTTCTGCTCGTCCATCTTGGACAGCATGATGAGGTCGTTGATGAGCTTGGACAGCCTCTGGACCTGCTTTAAGATATTTTCCGTCCACTGACTCTTGCCGCTGATGAGCTCCAATGCTTCCGTATTGGCCGATATGATGGCAATGGGCGTCTTCAGCTCATGGCCGGCGTTGGTAATAAACCGCTTTTGGTTTTCCATATTGCGGATAAAGGGCTTAATGGCCAAGTTGCACAGCGCGGCCAAGATGACGACGTACAGGATGATGCAGCCCACGCCGAACCACAGGGAATAGCGCATAAAGGTCCTGACGGCGGCGACGTCGCGGGTACAGTCCATGATGACGATGAGGTAATCGCCGTCAGGCTGGGGTGTAATCATATAACCGTAGCTGGCCTTGTTTTTTTCGAAAAAGCCCTGCGGCTGGCCCTTGGCGACGGTCGTCCTGGCGTATTGTATCGCCTCTTCCTTCGTAAAGGCGGCAATGTTGGCGATATTGATGTCGCGGGCATAGCCTTCGTCGTCGACTAAGATGCTGAAATACCGAAGCTGATAGGAAAAATCCGGCGTATTCTGAGACCAGTCCGTCTCGCCGAACCAACTCGTTTCCTTCGGCGACGTATACAGGGGCACCTTGCCACCGTTTTGCGAAATGTACGACAAGATCGTCTCTACCTGCGCTTCCATGCGCATGTAGCTGATCGTATTGATAAGCCCCAGCGCGCCGGCTACGATGATGACGACGCCGACCGTCGCGACTAAAATAAACTTTCGCCGCAGCTTTTTGATCATGTCCATGAACGATGCACCGAACCTCTCCCGCTTACTCTCCTTCGCTTCTCGCAATCAGGGAAAAGGCCTTCCCCTTTTCCCCGGCAATTTGGATGTCGGCCTGAATGGCTTCTAATTTTTCCCGCAGGTACGACACGTATATCCAGACGATTTCTTCCGTCACGTCGTCTTCGTCCTTCCAGACGCGGGCGAAAATCGTCTCCGTCGGCAGCTCCTTGCCGGCGTTGAGCATAAAGAATTTCATGAGCCGCGTTTCCTTATTGCCCAGGCGGACGGAGCTTTTACAGGATAATTCCTGTTCCTCTACGTCCAGCTCGACGGCGCCGGCTGAAAGAGCCGACGGCGTAAAGGCCGAGCCGGAACGCCGCGTCATGGAGCGGATGCGGGCCAGCAGCTCGCCCATGGCGAAGGGCTTCGTCAGATAGTCGTCGGCGCCGGCGTCGAGGCCCGTAATCCTGTCGTCTACTTCGGCCTTTGCCGTCAGCATGATAACCGGCGTCGTGTCGCCGCTGCCGCGCAGCTCCTTCAGCGCGCTGACGCCGTCGAGCTTCGGCATCATGATGTCGAATATCATGCAGTCGTATACGCCGGACCGCCCCTTCTCCACAGCAGACAGACCGTCATACACAGCATCCACTTCATATCCGGAATGCTCCAATACGGCAACCAGGGCCATGGACATGGCTTTTTCGTCTTCTGCCAATAATAGTTTCATCGTCGTATACTCTCCTTTAATGGTCTGCGTGAATCAGATTCCGAATCGTCTGCATGGACAAGTCGCAGGCCGCCAGTTCGTCGGCGCAGCGCTTCAATTCCCGGACGATCATTTCGGGGTTCTTAATATCGTGCTTGTATTTCATCTGATGCTCCAAACTAGCCCAAGAATCCATGGCAATCGTCCGCAGCTGAATTTCTGCAAAAAAATGGCCGGGATTATTTCCTTCTACGTCTTCATAAGGAGCCTCGATATCGATAATCATATGATAACTGCGATAGCCGTTGGGCTTCACATTTTGGATGTAATCCTTTTCTTCCACGACGCAGACGCCCGGTATTGTCTTGATGGCTTCGATATTCCTGTAAATATCGTCGAGAAAGCAGCAGACGATGCGCAGTCCGATGGCGTCGCGAATGTCGTGCAGGGCGGAATAGGCCGTCTGCGGCAAGCCCTTGCGCAGGCATTTTTCCATCATGCTGTCCGGCGACTTGATGCGGTACAATAAATGCTCGTAAGCCGCTTCGCCGCTTTTTTCCTTGATGTCATCGCTGTAAGCCTGAATGCGTTCGACCAGCTCATCCATGACGCGCTGCAGAGACGGCCCGTAGGAACCATATATAGTCGATGTCCAATCCATGTGTTTCACCTGATTTCTATAAAAAGAATGTAGCACAGCTGTTTTTATATTATACCATAGGTCCGCCCAGTCCGTCCTGCCAAAAGAGAAAAGCGCATGGCCGCGCCGTATCGTACCGGCAGCGTCCATGCGCTCTGTATGCTGGTTGTATTATCGTTCCATAAAGGCCTTCAGCTGCTCCGGATAGGGCAGTCCTTCGTTGTCGCCGCGGCTCATGACCTGGATGGCGCCGATTGCCGTGCCGCGACGGACGGCTTCTTTCAAGGGCATGCCTTCCATGAGGGCCGTAATGACGCCGGCGGCAAAGCCGTCGCCTGCGCCGACCGTATCGACGACGGTTTCGACCTTAAAGCCAGGAACCATGTATTCCTCGTCTTTCGTCGAAACGAAGGCCCCGTCGCCGCCGCACTTTGTCACGACGGCTTTCGCGCCGTTCTGCAAATAAAATGCGTTGATTTCCTTCGGATCATCGCTGCCCATGAGGATCTTGCCTTCAGCTGTACCGGGCAGAACCATGTCGGCCTTAGCGGCCAGCCGGTTCAGCGTCTGCACCATGACGTCCTGGCTGGGCCAGAGCTGCGGGCGAAGGTTAGGGTCGAAGCTGATGAACAGTCCTGCTTCGCGGGCCTTATCGAACATGAGGTCGACAGCTTCCCGCGTCGAATCCGACAAAGCCGGCAAAATTCCCGTGACATGAAGGTGCGTATACTCGGAAAACTGAATTTTTTCCACGTCTTCGACAGACAAGGTCGACGCAGCGGAACCGGCGCGGAAATAGAAAATATCCGGGTCGCCTTCGCTGACGCGGCTTTTCAGCATAAAGCCCGTTTTTTTGTCGTCGCTCCACGTCACGAATTCGCTGCCGATGCCGTTGGCCGTCAGCACGTGAATAATGCGCTGTCCGAAGGGATCCTTCCCCAACTTCGTCATGTACGTAACGCGATGCCCCAGACGAGCCGCTCCTACGGCTACGTTGAATTCCGCCCCGGCAACGGCCAGGTCATAGCCGCTGACGCTGTCCAGAGAGCCTTCGCTCTGCGCGATGAGGAGCCCCATCGGTTCGCCCGCTAAAATTAATCCAGTCTTCATCACCTTCACACCTTTCGTCAGTATAGAATAGGCCGCAACGCAATAGATATTTTATGAAAGCGCTACCGCAAATAAAGCAAAAAATACTCTTGATTTCCTGATACGCTTCCCAGTGTGTTTCACACTAAAAAGCTGATGAACAAGCTCATTATATCTCATATTTATATCTTCCGCAATATATTTCACCATATAGTAAACGCATACATAGTACCGGTTTATTTACTCTAAGGCAACGATATTTGTGTTTCAATTGCGAAAGCGTTTACACACGATGTATTTCATTCAAAACAACACCTCGATGCCTTGCCGCGTAGAATTATAAAAAAATACCGCATGTTCCCGTACATACGATTCGGAACATGCGGTATTTGCATATATCAGCGGATTATCTGAATGGCCTGCCGCGCCATGACGGCATAGCCTGCTTCATTGGGGTGAACGCCGTCGGCGTACAGGTTCGTCTGGCCTTCTTGTTCTGCCTGCAGCATTGCGCCGTAAAAGTCGACGGCAGTGAAATGGTATTGTTGGGCCAGCTGCAGCAGCCATTGGCGGTGGCTGCGCAGGGCTTCGTTGTGACGGACTACGTCATGTCTTCCCTGCCAGCCGAACAGGGCGCTTTCCGCCTTAGTCAGGATGGGCACGCCGACGTACACAGCTTTTTTCTCGCGCTGAAAGAGGCAGGCGACGGCTTCCAGGTTTTGTCTTATCCGGTCCGGCGAAATATCCATGAGGATATCGTTGGAGCCGCCCATAAAGAAGAAGGCGTCGAACGAGTCCAGCTTCATGCGCTGGGCCCGGTACAGCATGCCGCCCGTCGTATCGCCGCACAGGCCTTCGTTGCAGACGGAAATCCCCTTTTCCTTCGCCAGTCTTGTCGTCCAGCGGCAGCCGCAGGCGACGTCATAGCCGTAGGTCAGGCTGTCGCCCAAACATAACAGCTTCATAGGCTCTTCCTTTCTCAGATCTTCATCTGCCGCAGCGAATCAACAGCCGCTTCCGTCGAAACCCAGGGAACAGGGAAGGTGCATCCCGCCTTTTCCAAATCGAGCTGGCAGGCGAATACCTGAGGAATGGCCGATTTATATATGTCGTGGTCGTACATATAGCGCAGCGTCGTTTCTACGTCGGCGTCGCAGACGATTTTCCCCTCGTCGAGGAGCACCAGACGGTTGGCGTACGGCAGTGCCGCTTCCAGAGAATGCTCGATGACCACGATAGTGTGGCCGTACTTGACGTTGAGTTCGTGGATGAGCTCATAAAAGGCGTGGGTGCCTTCCGGGTCGAGGGCCGACGTCGGTTCGTCGAACACGAGGATATCCGGGTTGGTCGCCAATACGCCGGCAATGACCAGCCGCTGGCGCTGGCCGCCGGACAAATTGCTGAGCGGACGATGGCGGTACGGCGTCATGCTGACCTTTTCCAGGGCTTCCGTAATGGCCGCTTCGATTTTTTCCGGCGCGACGCCTTTATTTTCCAGGCTGAAGGCGATTTCTTCTTCTACGGTCATGGCGACGAGCTGGCTGTCGTAATCGTCAAGCATCGCGCCGACGCGGCCGGCCAGATCGGAAATCGTCGTCTGGGTCGTAGCCTTGCCGTCGACGTATACCATGCCCTTCATGACGCCGCCGAAGTAATGGGGAATGGCGCCGGTCATGGCCATGCACAGGGAGCTCTTGCCGCTGCCGCTCTCGCCGGTCACGACGAGGAAGTCGCCCTTGTGCAGCACCATGGAAACGTCGTCCAGGACGGGCTGCTTCCGCTTATTGTAGATGTATGTCAGATGCTCGATGGAAATGAGCCCCTCCTGAGAGGGCTTTAAGTCGTACATGCTGTGGTCTGAAGCCACTTCCTGCTCTTCCAGCGAATCGAGGATGCCCCGGGCCACGAACAGCCGCAGGGCCGGGAAATACATGACCGGCGTGACGACGGCGTTCAGCAGGCCGATAACCACGACCAGGGGCAGCATGCCGGCGAAGTAGACGCTGTTTGGCAGGCCCATGACAATCTTCAAAATGGTGACGAAGATACCGCCGCTCATACAGGTCGCGGCAAAGCCGGTCAGCACGGGAAGGCACGAATGGCCTTTGATTTTTATAAACGACAGATTCTTTACGATAAACGTACAGGTCAGGGCGCCCATGGGCTCGCTGATGAGGTTGCCGTAGGGAAATCCCGATTTCGACGTCAGCACGTTGACTAGGGCGGCGACGAGGCCGATGCCCACGGCCTGCCGGTACGAGGGCTTGGTCAGGCAGATGGCGACGCAGTACGTGGCGATCGTCCAGTTCGGCGTAATGCCGCCGACGCTGGGCGATACGAGATGAAGTATCGTGCCGATGGCCAGCATGAGCGTCGTAATGGTAATCCAGCGGAACTGTCCGCCCTGGCGGTGGTGAAATTCCAACGCGGCAATATCTTCTACTTGTTTCATACCTGTTCCTCCTTATACCAATCCATGAAGCCGCATGTACACGACAACGCAGCTGACCGCCGCCATGACGGCCATGACGGCGTAATCCCTTCCCTTAGGCCGGACGTTGCTCATAAAGCTGTGCTCGCTGCTGCCGAAGCCGCGCAGCTCCAGGCTTAAAGCCATCGTTTCCGACCGTCCCAGGGACTTGAGCATGAGCGGCTGGATGACGCTCATATAGTGGATCATCTTCTTGACGACGTTGCCCTTCGTAGATAGGCCGCGGCAGGCCTGAGCCTCCTGAACGGCCTTGCTTTCGGCGATAAAATCGGGGACAAAGCGCAGGGCCGCCGTAAACATAAAGGCGTATTCATAGGGAATTTTTACCTGCTTGACCAGAGCCGCCGTCAAATCCTGCAGCCGCGTCGTCGTCAGCAAGATGATGAATACGACGGTCATGGCCATCATGCGCAGGCCTGTGATATACGCCGATTCGAGGGAACCGCCGCCGACGAGCTGGACCAGCCCGAGAAAGACGGCGAAGACGGCCAGGCTGCATACGGCCTTGAGATTGCGGCTCAGGCTGCCGCACATCGCCAGCAGCAACAGCTCCGCCGCCACGAGGACGACAAGAGGGGCCGTCGTGTTGATGACTAAGGCCCAAAAGGAAAAGGCAAAGGTGCCAATCAATTTTGTAATCGGTACAAATCGCTTCATCATCGGTTCCCTCCTATACGCCGCAGCATTTCTTCCGTAAATTCCTTCATCGACCGGCAGTATTTCATGCCCGGCACGGCCATGGACAAGGCCACCGACTCGGGCCGGCTCAGGCCTAAATCGTACAGGTCTTCGCGCTGCGTAAACAGCTCCTGCGGCGTGCCGTCAAAGGCCTTCGTATGGTTGCCGATGACGATAACCCGCTGGCAGTATTGGGCGAATATATCCATGTCATGAGAAATGATGAGGATGGTCATGCCCTGTTTATTCAAATCGGTCAGCAGCTCCATGAGCATTTTCTTATCGGCGCTGTCCTGCCCGCTCGTCGGTTCGTCCAAGATGATGCAGCTCGTGTGCATGGCAATGGCCGAGGCGATGGCTACGCGCTGCTTTTCGCCGCGGTTGAGGTTCGGCGGATAGGCCTTGGCCAAATGGGACAGGCCCGTCATGGTCAACGCCTCGGCGACGGCCGCTGCCGCCTCGTCCCGGCTCATGCCCAGCTGCTGCGGGCCGTAGGCCACTTCATCCTCGACGGTCGAGCGGAACATCTGCCGTTCAGGCCGCTGAAATACGTAGCCGATGTAGTGGCTGCGGGCCGACGCGTCGTCGTCATTGATGACTGCGCCGTCATGAAGGATTTCTCCCGATACGGGCTTTTCCAATCCCATGAGCAGGCGCGTCACCGTCGTCTTGCCGCAGCCGTTGCGGCCGCCCAGGCCGATGAACTCGCCCGGTCCGATTCGTATATTAATATGTTCTAATACGGGCACGCCGTTTCCATAATTAAAACAGACATCCTTAAACTCCAGCATTAGGTTTCCTCCTATGTATATGCACAAAAAAAGCCTTTCATCCCCTTGTGTTCAGGGACGAAAAGCTTATGTTACTGTTTCCGCGGTGCCACCCAAATTGGCTGTCTCCAGCCCAGCTCTACATGTACGGCCTATGCGATACACGCTTCTTTGATATCGGTGGAAATACACCGGCAGGCCCTACTAGTCGCCGTTCAGGCCGCGTCTCCCGAATCCATTCCATAGGCTGATCTGGGCCGAACTCCCACTGCCATCGGCTCGCTGCTCCTGTCGCTGCATATGTACTCGTTTCGTTCATAGACTTTATTTATAAAATTAATATAAGTATACCTGAAATTCGCCTCTTGTCAATACTAATACAGCTGCCGCAGAAAATCTGCCTCTGTCTTGGTTGACGATATAAAAAACGTTCGGTACTATATGAATAGATACCATATACATGCCCGCTCTCTGCCAGTGGTGTACTAAGGAGTTGATCTTCATGAAACGCAAGGCCTTTCAGGCTGCCCTGCCTTATACGCTGCCGATTTTCATAGGATTCCTGTTTATCGGACTCTCCTACGGCTTCCTTATGGCCAGCAAAGGCTTTTCCATCTTTTATCCAATCATCATGAGCATCGTCATCTTTGCCGGCGCGATGCAGTTTGTCGCAGTGTCGCTCCTGCTGTCAGCATTTCACCCGCTGTATGCTTTTCTGATGACTCTCATGGTCAATGCCCGCCATTTGTTCTACGGCATTTCTATGTTGGAAAAATACAAGGGAACAGGATGGAAAAAACCGTATCTTCTCTTTGGCCTCGGCGATGAAGCTTTCTCTATCAACTGCACCGTCGAACCGCCGGCCGGCGTAGACAAAAACTGGTTCCGATTCTTCGTCACCCTCCTGATTCACCTATATTGGATTGTCAGCACAGTTTTAGGGGCTGTACTGGGAGCATATATCCGCTTCGATACGACAGGCATTGATTTTGTCATGACCGCTTTATTCGTCGTCTTGTTCCTTGGACAGTGGGAACATAAAAGTGCGCGGCGCTCAGCTATAACCGGTATTGCCTGCACGCTGCTGGCACTGGCAATATTCGGCAGCAGCCAATTCGTTATCCCGGCTATGATACTCATCACCGGAATTTTGTTGTGGAAAAAGAATGTATATCTGACTAAGGAGGACCCCTTATGATTATGACACCCTTTGAAATGCTGCTGACCATTGGCGCTATCACCTTGGGGACAATGCTTACCCGGTTTCTTCCTTTCCTTATCTTTTCCAAAGGCAATCCGCCGGCCTTCATTTCCTATTTGGGCACTGTACTGCCTCCGGCAGCAGTTGGCCTGCTCGTCGTCTATTGCCTGAAGGACGCCGTGTTCACGTCCTATCATGCCCTGCCGGAACTCATCGCCATTGCGCTCATCGTTCTTCTTCATAAACGGCGGCACAGCATGTTTCTCAGCATCGGCGGCGGCACGGCTTTTTACATGTTCCTCGTCCAAGTCGTCTTTCGCTGACTCTATATGAATGCATAGAGACAGGTCATATTTCCTATAGGTTTTATGGCCTGTCTTGTGTTATAATGGGTGCTATGAATATTGCAGAAAGCAGTTTGAAAAGGTTAGAAAGGAGCTTTGATACATGAACGCAGTATTCGTAGACTTTGAAATGAACCCTATCGGACGGAGCCAGAAGGAAGCGCGCCGCATCTGCAAGGGAGAAATCATCGAAATAGGCGCCGTCAAGATCAACGAGGACGGCGAAGAAATAGGGTCGTATAAAGAATACGTCCGGCCGGAATACGCTACGGAAATGAACGCCACTTGTCAGGAGCTGACGGGTATCACCATGGAGATGCTCGCCGATGCGCCCCATTTCAGCCAGGCCTTCGCCCATTTCCTCAGCTGGTGCCGCGACTCGAACGGCAACGACTACGAAATGTACGCCTGGAGCGAAAACGACTGGCGGCAGCTGACCTGCGAAATGCGGCTGAAAAAGCTGGACATGGCCGACGAGGACATCCGCTGGATGCTCGACCACTGGCAGAACTTCCAGCAGATTTACTGCAACCTGCTGGGGCTGGACAACGTCATTTCCCTGGATAAGGCCGTCAGCACCCTGGGAGAAACCTTCGACGGCCAGATGCACGACGCCCTGTGGGACGCCCGCAATACGTCGAAGCTGTACGTCTTGTCCAAGAAGAAGGACGAGTTCCGCGACATCATGCAGCCGATTATCGACGCGACCAAACCGGCGGAACCGCTGACCTTCTCCCTGGCCGACGCCTTCCGCGCCGCCATCCGAAAATAATCATTGCAGAAAGAAAGGGATTTTACTTGAGCGAAGCAAGCTCTCGCATTCTCTATATTTTTCTCGACATCGTCCTGCCACTGGCCGTAGGCTACGCCTTAAAGCAGCGGCGTCTCATGTCGCCGTCCCAGTGCAATTTTCTCATCCGCTTCAACATCATCTGCGTCATGTCCGTCCTGGCCCTGCTCAGCATGTGGGTCCTGCCGCTGAAGCCCGACCTGTTGTCGCTGCCTTTCTTCGCGTTTTTCAACGCCTTCTTTCCCCTGGCTATCATCTTCCTGCTCCACCGGCAGCGGCGGTTTACCGACAAGATAGATAAGGGCAGCTACCTCATTTCGGCGATGCCCTCCAACACGACGGCCCTGGGCGGCCTGTGCGGCTACCTGCTGTACGGCGAAGTCGCCTTTGCCTACTCGCAGATCATCGGCGCGTTCCAGGGGCTGGTCATGTTCTTCGTCCTCTTCCCCATGGGCTACTATTACCACAACAGCGGGCAGACGACGAATATCCCGGCCTTCTTTAAGGCCAACTGGAAAAACATCTTCATCAACTGGAACCAGCTTTCTATTCTCGCCATCATCGCCGGCATCGTGCTGTACGTCTCCGGCGTACCGAGGCCGGCCGTGCTGGGGCAGATCTTTCAGGGCCTGGTCCATGTCAACGCCTGGGCGGCTCTGCTTCCCATCGGCTACCTCATCGATTTTTCCCATCTCAAGGTATACTGCAAGCCGACCCTCGACCTCATCCCCATCAAGATGATCCTGACGCCGGCTGCGTCGTACGTGCTGGCTCTGCAGTTTACGTCCGACCCGGTGCTGCTGGGCTCGCTGCTCATCATGATGGCTACGCCCTGTGCCATCAACGCCTTGGTGACGGCGCGGCTCTACGATTTGAACGTCAACCTGTCAATGGCCCCGTTCATTACGACGACGATTTTATATATTCTCATCTTATACCCGGCATTTTACCTCCTCGTGTCCCTGGGGTATCTGCCATTCAAATAAAAAGCGTATCCGCGCCGATTGGCCGGATACGCTTTCTTGCTTATGACGATAACGAAATGACGCAGGTTATTTTTCTGCCAGCACGGCGCTGCCGATAACGACCCGCAGGATTTCATTAGTTCCTTCACCGATTTCCATGAGCTTATTGTCGCGCAGGAGACGTTCTACGTTGTATTCCTTGCTGTAGCCGTTGCCGCCCAGGATCTGAATCGCGTCGAGGCAGATCTGCGTGGCGTGGGTAGAGGCCAGCAGCTTGGCTTCAGCCGCCAATTTCGAGCAGCGCGCTCCCGTGGCCTTTAAGGCCGCCGCGTCGTAGAGCATCAGGTTCATGGCATCGATATACATGGACATATTCGCCAGCTTAAAAGAAACGCCCTGGAACTTGGCGATAGGTTTGCCAAAGGCCGTGCGCTGCAGGGAGTATTCCTTGGCAATCTGCATGGCGTGCTCGGCAATGCCCGTAGAAATAGCGGCACAGCTGATGCGGCCGCCGTCCAGACCTTCCATGGCGTAGACGAAGCCCTTGCCTTCTTCGCCGAGGAGGGCGTCGGCAGGCAGCTTCATGTCGTCAAAGGTAAGGCCGTGCGTATCAGAGCTGCGCATGCCCATCTTGTCCTCTTCCTTATCGACAATCAACCCCGGCGTGCCGGCGTCGACCAGAAAAGCCGAGATGCCCTTGGCGCCCTTGTCCGGGTCGGTAATAGCCATGACGACGTAGTAGTCGGCAATGCCGGCATTGGTAATCCAGGCCTTGGAGCCCTTGACGACGTACGAGCCGTCAGCCTGCTTTTTAGCTCGGGTCCGCATGCCCGCCGCGTCGGAGCCCGAATCAGGTTCCGTCAGGGCAAAGGCAAATAATTTTCCGTCAGCAACGGCTGTCAGGTATTTCTCTTTCTGCCCGTCGCTGCCGTGGAGGCGAATCATATCGGCGCAGACCCAGCTGATTTCCATAGACATAGCAAATCCGGCGTCGGCCCGGGCCAATTCGTGCGTAATGACGGCGCATTCCACATCTCCCAGTCCGGCGCCGCCATAGGCTTCGGGAACGGGCGTCGCGTGCAGTCCCGTCGCGATGTACTTCTTGTACAATTCCGGATTCCATCCCGTTTCGTCCATCTGCTGGCTCAGCGGCGCGACTTCCTTTTGAGCGAAGGAGCGAACCAAATCCCGTACAGCCAATTGTTCTTCCGTAAAGTTGGATCCCATACCAAGACCTCCTTTTACCAAATCAAGTATATATTTAATTATACCAAAATATTTCAAATAAAATCCACGATTTCTCCTTAACTTCGCTTTTGACGTCAAAAAAGCCCCCGCCGCGAGAGGTGGAGAGTCCATAACTCGCAGCAGGAGCTTTCATGCTGTATAAAAGAGATGCTATTCTCTTACCGTTTGTTGCTGTAACGCCAAATCTTCATGTCGTCGGCTGCCTTAATCAGGTCTTCCCGGAAATCGGGATGAGCGATGCTGATCAGCTTTTCGGCACGTTCCCATGTGGACGAGCCCATGAGGTTGACCATGCCGTATTCCGTAGCTACCCAGTTGACCTGAGAGCGCGGGTCCGTGACGATCGTGCCGGGCAGGAGCGTCGGTTTGATGCGCGATTCGTCTTTGCCCGTCTTCTTATTGTGGAAGGTCGAGCGCAGGGCGATGATGCTCTTGCCGCCGCGGGAACGGTAGGCGCCGTCGGTGAAGTCCAGCTGTCCGCCGCTGCCGCTGATGTGATGCGTGCCCGACGATTCGGAGGAAATCTGGCCGAACAGGTCGATGTCCACGCAGTTGTTGATGGAAATGAAGTTGTCGAGCTGAGCGATAACGAAGGGATCGTTTACATAGTCGACGGGATATGCGGCGAGGAACGGGTTGTCGTCGATCCAGTCGTACATTTCCTGCGAGCCGAGGGCGAAGGCCCAAGAAGCCTTGTCGCGGTCTACAGCCTTCAATTTATTCGTCAGGCGGCCTTCTTTGTACATCAGGTAGAAGGCGTCGACGAGCATTTCCGTATGCATGCCCAGGTCCTTCAAATCCGATTCGGCGATCATAGCGCCTACCGTATTCGGCAAGCCGCCGACGCCGAGCTGCAGGGTTGCTCCATTCGGGATTTCTTTCACAATCATTTCAGCGATCTTCGTATCGATTTCGTCGCCCGTTTTAAAGGGAATGGTCGGCATGGGAATGGTGCCGGCTTCGACGATGGCCGCTACATCGGAAATATGGATCTGTTCGCCTCGTCCGCCGAGAGCGCGGGGCATCGCTTCGTTGACTTCTACGATGACCTTTTTCGCTTTTTTCGTAATGGCTTCGTTGGCGGAAATGTTCAGGCCGAAGTTAAAGAAGCCGTGTTTATCCATGGGAGCGACCGTAATCATCGCTACGTCTACGTCGAGGATATCGCGGTACATCGACGGTTCGTTGCGGTAGCACATGGGGATGAAGTTCATCAGCCCCTGGGCGCACATCTTGCGGTCATAGCCGCTCATATGCCAGTTCATAGCCGTGAAGGTTTCGCGGTTCGGGTCGACGGAAATAATTTCGCGCGGCGCAAAGGTAAAGGACATGCGTACTTTGACGTCCTTCAATTCTTCCTTGCGGCCGGCCAGGGCCTTGTCCAGCAAAATAGGCTGGGACGTAGCCATGCCGTAATCTACCCAATCGCCTGATTTAACGAGTTTTACTGCTTCTTCCGGCGTCGTCAGTTTCTGCCGGTACATATCTGTCCACTGGGACATTGTACTCACCATACCTTTCTAAGCGCTTGTTAATAAGTTCTGTATTTCACATAATAATTATAGAACGTTTAACGGTTTTATACAAGAAATTTTTTCAACTTTTCAATATATAAATCGCATAGCTTGGGTATCGAACTATTAGAAAGACCCTTGCGCACAGCTGCGCGCAAGGGCCCGTGAGGAGGGATTTATTCTTTTTTCGCTTCCTGCGCCTTGGCAATGATTTCGTCCATCAGCTTTTTAGGAACTTCTTCATAAGCGAAGAATTCCATGTTGAACGTACCTTTGCCCTGCGTCATGGAGCGAAGAACCGTGACGTAGCCTTTCATTTCCGACAGGGGAACCTGCGCCTTGACGACGATGATGCCCTTGCGGTTGCGGTGATGTTCCATCCCGAGGATGCGGCCGCGGCGGCTGCTGAAGTCGCCCATGATATCGCCCATGTATTCTTCCGGAACGACGACGTCTACGTTGTAGACCGGTTCCAGCAGTACCGGATTGGCTTCGGGAACGCCTTTCTTCAGCGCCAGGGCTGCCGCTACCTTAAAGGCCATTTCCGACGAATCGACGGAGTGGTACGAGCCGTCTTTCAGAGTAACCTTGATGTTGATCATGGGATAGCCGGCGATGAGGCCCTTTTCCAGCGTTTCCTTTACGCCCTTTTCAACGGCCGGAATATATTGTTTTGGTACGGCGCCGCCGAAGATGTCGTCGACAAATTCGAAGGATTCGCCGTTCGTAAGGGGTTCGATATCCAAGATGACGTGGCCGTACTGTCCGTGGCCGCCGCTCTGTTTCTTGTGCTTGCCTTCGGCCGTAGCCTTGCCCTTGATCGTTTCGCGATACGGAATATAGACATCCTGCAGCACGCCTTTAATGCCGTATTTCCGTTCCATCTTGGTCATGATATGGTCGAGGTGGACGTCGCCCATGCAGCGGACGATGAGCTGCTTGCCTTCTACGCTCTTTTCGACCTTGCAGGTCGGGTCTTCTTCACTGATGCGCAGCAGGGCGTTCATCAGCTTTTCTTCGTCGCCTTTCTTTTCCGGAACCATCGCTACCGTATGGAGCGGATTGGGGAAGCGGACCTGATCGTATACGACGGGCGATTCGGGCAGGGCGAAGGTATCGCCTGTGCGGGCGTACTGCAGCTTCGGCAATACGACGATATCGCCGGCGACGGCTTCCGTAACGGGAATCTGTTCCTTGCCGACCAGAGTAAAGAGCTTGCCTAATTTTTCATCCTTGTCCTGCGTAGCGTTGTACAGCTTGTCCCCTTCCTTGAGGGTGCCGGAGAAGACGCGGACGTAGCTCAGCTTGCCGGCGAAGGGATCGATGAGCGTCTTGAATACGAAGCCCGTAAAGGGTTTATTCGGATACACGACGACGGGTTCGCCCGTCTTCTTGTCTTCGCCCATCATGACCTTCTGCGAAGCAGCCGGCATGTAAGTAATAATGCGGCGAAGCAGTTCGGCCGTGCCGATATGGGAGTTGGCGCTGCCGCACATGACCGGGCAGACCCGGCCGGTCAGCATGCCCTGACGAAGGCCCTTGCGCAGTTCTTCCAGCGTAAGCTCTTCGCCTTCGAGGTATTTTTCCAGCAGTTCGTCGTCGCCTTCAGCGGCGGCTTCCATGCACATTTCCCGTACTTCGCGGGCTTTCGGCATATATTCGGGCGGAACCTTGATTTCTTCACATTTCCCGTTTTTCCATTCCCAGGCTACCATCTTGCACACGTCGATGATGCCGCGGAAATCCTTGCCTTCGCCGATAGGAATCTGCAGGGGCATGATGGATTTGCCGAAGACGGCGCGCATCTTTTCCAGGCAGCCGAAGAAATCGGCGTGTTCCACGTCCATCTTATTGACATAGAACATGCGGGGCAGCTTCAATTCTACACCGTAGTCCCAGGCCCGTTCCGTATCCATTTCTACGCCCGATTCGGCCGATACGACGAGCAAAATGCCGTCGCAGGCCCGCAGGGCGGCCCGTACTTCGCCGCAGAATTCCGAATAGCCCGGCGTGTCGATGAAGTTCATCTTGTAGCCTTCCCATTCGCAGGGAGCTATACCGAGCTGAATCGTAACGTTGCGCTTGATTTCTTCCGGTTCAAAGTCCATGATGTGCTTGTTGTCCTTGCCTACGCCGACGGCGTCGACGGCGCCGCAGGCCAGGAGCAACGATTCGACGACGGCCGTCTTGCCGGCGCCGTCATGGGAGAGCACAGCTACGTTGCGAATTTGTTCACTGGTATATTCTTTCATACATAAATCGCCTCCTATGAATCACGTTACTTATAGGATTCGTGACATAGAGGCGATTTTCCTTTTTTATATTATAATTTTTTCTAACTTATTTGCGAAATTTGCAAGACTATTGGTTCTCCATAGCCCGGCACACCAGAGATGCCATGAGTTCCGCGCCGATAGGCAGGCAGTCTTCATCTACGGCGAAACGCGAGTTATGCAGGGGATATACCGCATCGCCGGCCTTCGTCGCGCCGAGCCAGAAGAAGGCGCCGTCGCAGGCCTGCAAGTAGCCGGAAAAATCTTCCGCCGTCATGGCCGGTTCCTGCACGTCGGCCAGGGCATCCCGGCCAAAGCAGTCCGCCGCGACGGACGCGACGAAATCAGCCTGCCGCTGCGAATTGACTACGGCGGCATATCCCCGCTCGTAATGCAGCTCGCTCTCCGTGCCGTACATCGTATCCAGTCCCCGGAGCATGTTGCCCAGCTGCGCTTCGACCATGTCCTGAGCTTCTGCATGATAGGTCCGGCACGTCCCTTCCAGCTCTACTTCGCCGGCGACGATATTGTAGCGCGTGCCGCCGCTGATGCGGCCGAAGGTCAGCACTGCCGGATACAGCGGGTTAATCTGCCGGCTGATAATATCTTGGGCCGCCGTGATAAACTGCCCCGCCGCGACGATCGCGTCGACGCCCTTATGAGGCATGGCCGCATGACTGGATTTCCCCCGGATGACGATGCGGATATGGTCTGAGGCGGCCATCATCGGACCGGCCTTGACGCCGATCGTTCCCGTCGGCAGCGTCGGCCATACGTGAAGGCCGTATATGGCGTCAACGCCGTCGAGCACGCCCGCTTCGACCAGCCCCTTCGCGCCGCCGCGAGGCGATTTTTCCTCTGCCGGCTGGCAGATAAACACGACTGTCCCGGCCAGCTCGTCCCTCAATTCGCTGAGAACCTTTGCCGCCCCCAGCAAGATCGCCATATGGCCGTCATGGCCGCAGGCATGCATCTTACCCTCGCACTGAGACGCAAAAAGCAGGCCGGTCTGTTCTGTAATGGATAAGGCGTCCATATCGGCCCGCAGGGCAATAGTCGGCCCAGGCCGCTTCCCGGTCAGCGTACCGACGACACCATGGCCGCCGGCGACGCCTTCCTGTACGTCTACGCCGAAGCTGCGCAGCGTCTTCGCCATATAGGCCGCCGTGCGTTCCTCTTCATTGGAAATTTCCGGATATGCGTGAAGCTTCCGGCGCGCACAGCGCATATCTTCCGTACATTGTTTGACTAATTCCTTAATTCTATTCTGGTTAATCATGGCGATTCCCCCTCGCAACCTAAACTACCCCAGCCTGCATACGTCATATGTCGCGTTCAGGCATTCATAAATTGTGTTTTATTATACTATAAAATGTGTAAAAATACAAAGAAATTTTCTCCATTTCTGCAAATCTCTCTATATGCCCTGGCCGGTCTTTCCATTTATGGCGATACGGATTATAATGTAAGATGATATTTTATCTCAAAGGAGGATGCACATGAAAGCATTTGATATGGAACAAAGCGCATGGGCCCGTTTTTCCTCGGAAGAACGGCGTCGCATGGAAGAATACAGCGCGGCGTACCGCCGTTTTCTGGACACGGCCAGGACGGAACGGCTTGCCGCCAGAGAAATCATCCGTCAGGCTGAAGACGCAGGCTTTAAACCCTTGTCGGAATACACGGCCCTGAAGGCCGGCGACAAAGTATATTGGAACCAGAAAGGCAAGTCGGTCATCCTCGCCGTCGTCGGCTCCGAGCCGCTGGAACAAGGCATGAAAATCGTCGGCTCCCACATCGACTGCCCCCGCTTGGACTTGAAAGCCATGCCCGTCGTAGAAAAAAATAAAATCGTCTACTTCAAAACGCACTACTACGGCGGCGTCCTGAAATACCAGTGGGTCTGCATGCCCCTGTCCCTCGTCGGCGTCGTCTACACCGCCGACGGCCGTCAAATCGACATTTCCATCGGCGAAGACCCGGACGATCCCGTACTTTTCATCAACGACCTCCTGCCGCACCTCGGCAAGGACCAGGCCGCCAAGAAGCTGGGCGAAGCCATTACGGGCGAAATGCTCATGCCTCTCGTCGGCACGTACAGCGAAGAAGAAAAGACGAAGCCTCAGATTTTGGAATTGCTGCGGGAAAAATACGGCATTACGGAAGAAGACTTCACCAGCGCGGAACTGGAAATCATTCCGGCTCAGAAGAGCCGCGAAGTCGGCTTGGACCGGTCGCTCCTCATGTCCCACGGCCACGACGACCGCGTATGCTCCTACGGCAACCTGGCGGCGATCCTCAGCGCCGCTCCCGGAGCGAAGACCCAGGTCGCCCTCTTTGCCGATAAAGAAGAAATCGGCTCCGTCGGCAATACGGGCGTCCACTCGTCGTACTTCCTCGACTTTACGGCGGAAATGCTGGCCCTGCAGGGCCGTACGGAAGAGCTGTACCTGCGCCGGGCCCTGCGTAGCAGCGAAGTCCTGTCGGCCGACGTAGCGGCGGCCTTCGACCCGATCTTCCCCGAAGCCTACGAAGAAGCCAACTCGGCCAAATTAGGCTACGGCATCTGCCTGTGCAAGTACACAGGCGCCCGCGGCAAGGCAGGCAGCAACGACGCCAACGCCGAATTTTTGGCCAAGGTGCGCCGCATCTTCAATGACGCCAACGTCCCCTGGCAGGTCGGCGAGCTGGGCAAGGTCGACCAGGGCGGCGGCGGCACCATCGCCTATATCATGGCCAACTGGGGCTGCGACGTCGTCGACTGCGGCGTCGCCATGCACAGCATGCACGCGCCGCTGGAAATCGTAGCCAAAGCCGACGCCTACTGCGCCTATTTAGCCTACAAAGCCTTCTTTGAAAGCAAGTAACTCCATATAGTAAAAACGGACAAAACCTGCCGACGATCTGCAGCAGGCGTTGTCCGTTTTTTTGTTGGATGTCAGATTATGATAAAGGTCTTCCTTAATCGAATGCAATACGAGCCCGACGCGGGGATTCGGTCATATAAGTCCTTTATTCACGAGTTTGACGCCAACGGCTAGGGCTTGCAAAAATTGATGGAATCACTATACTATAAGCATGCGCAGCTGCGTTCAGAAAGAAGGATGATATATATGATTACCAAAATAAAATCGTTGGCGGCGGCCTGCCTGCTTGCCGCCGTCGCCTGCACTGCACCGGTCCAGGCCTTTCCGTCCCACTCCATGCCCTATGCGGCAGGCTACAGCCTCATCGTCGGTACCTGGCAGGGCCGCTACGGCCGGGAGCTGTCCATTTCCATGGACGACGTCGACGGCGTGCCGTACAGCATACACAACGTCACGAACGACGGGTTCACTACGGTGGTCCGCATCATATTAGACGACGACCGGCACACGATGCTCACCTTTTCGTTCCCCAACGGCAACTACAACTACGTCATGATGAACAACGCGACGACAGGTCGGTTTGCCGACGCCATGGATTTTACACGGCAAAGCAGCTTTTCTCATTGACAATCTCAATTCCATCCAGTATAATTCTGGATGTACTTTAAGGGAGTAATCAGTACATCCGGCATGTATAGTAGTATCGACATACTGGCCTCAAGGCCCGGTGCTATTTGAAATGATGAGACTTAAAGGCAGTATTTGCGCTGCCTTTAGGTCTTTTTTATTTGCCGTCATATGAAATCGCATAGGAGAGATGACCATGAATGGATTGGAATTGTTGTTACTGGCCCTGGGCCTGTCCATGGACGCCTTCGCCGTGTCGGTCTGCAAGGGATTATCACTGGGGAGCATCTGCTGGAAGCACATGGCCCTTGCCGGCTTGTGGTTCGGCGGCTTTCAGGCCCTGATGCCTACGGCAGGCTATTATTTGGGAACGTTTTTTACCGATATAATTACATCGTACAATTATTGGATCGCCTTTGTGCTGCTAACCTTAATCGGAGCCAATATGATCAAGGAATCCTTCGAAGAGGAAGACTGTCCCGACGCGAACATGGCCGTGCCGGCTATGTTCGCCTTGGCCGTCGCGACGAGCATCGATGCGTTAGCCGTCGGCGTCACCTTCGCCTTCATGAACGTATCGATTATACCGGCCGCCCTGTCTATCGGCTGCGTCACCTTCGCCTGTTCCGCCGTCGGCGTAAAAGCCGGCAGCCTGTTCGGACTTAAATATAAATCCAAGGCGGAGAGAGTCGGCGGGGCCGTCCTGATTCTCATCGGCTTAAAAATCCTCCTGGAAGGACTGCAAATTTTATAAGGCTTCATATAAAAACTGCCGCTAAGTACAGCATAACTGTTGCTTAGCGGCAGTTTTTATATTATGTAGTTTCTTCCGTACGCTGTTCAGCCGTTTCTTCCGGCTTAGGCGTTTTCTTCTTTTTCCGCGGGTTATACCGGTTCATGCCAACGTCGACGCCGACCTTCAGGCAGCCTTCAATAGCGGCGGCTGTCGCCTTCAGGCCTTCCTCGTATTCCGGCAGCATGTCTTCCGGAAACGGAGTCAGCACGTGGTCGATGACATCGCGGTGCGGCAAAGGCCGGCCGATGCCGACGCGAAAGCGAATGAAATCGCGGCAGCCGTTGGCAAAGAGGCTCTTGATGCCGTTATGGCCGCCGTCGCTGCCGTTCTTGCGGATGCGGAGACGGCCTACGGGCAAATCCATGTCATCGTAGACGACGTAGACGTCGACCTGCTCCAGCTTATACCAGCGCATGAGGGGCCCTACGGCCTGGCCGCTGTTGTTCATATAAGTCTGCGGCTTGACGAGGATGACCTTTTCCCCGTCAACGTCAGCCTGGGCGACCTGGGCGTCCATCCGGTTCTGCCATAGCGTCACGTTCCAGCGCTTCGCCAGCTCGTCGACGACGCGGAAACCCGTATTGTGTTTTGACGTTTCGTATTCTCGGCCAGGATTTCCCAGGCCAACAATCATATGCACGTGACTACCCTTATTTGTCGAAGAGCTTGCTTACCGATACTTCATGGAAAATGCGCATGATGGCTTCCCCTAAGAGCGGCGCGACGGATAAGACCTTGATCTTGTCGATTTTCTTTTCGTCGGGCAGAGGAATCGTATTGGTAATGATCAGCTCGGAAATAACGGAATCCTGAATGCGCTGTACAGCCGGGTCGGTCAGTACGGCATGGGCACAGGCCGCATATACGCGGGCCGCTCCCATATCTTTCAGGGCTTTGGCGCCACCGCACAGGGAGCCTGCCGTATCGACGATGTCGTCGATGAGGATGCAGGTCTTGCCTTTAATATCGCCGATGATGTTCATGACTTCGGCTACGCCGGGACGGGGACGGCGTTTTTCAATAATAGCGATAGGAGCGTTGATACGGTCGGCTAAATCGCGGGCCCGCGTAACGCCGCCGAGGTCGGGAGATACGACGACGATGTCGCCCAAGTCGATTTCCGATTTTTTCTGATTCAAGTATTTGGCAATAATCGACGCCGAGCCGAGGTGGTCTACAGGGATGTCGAAGAAGCCCTGAATCTGGCCGGCATGAAGGTCCATCGTGACGACGCGGGTAATGCCGGCGACGGACATGAGGTCGGCGACCAACTTGGACGTAATCGGTTCGCGGCCCCGGGTCTTGCGGTCCTGGCGAGCATAGCCATAGTAAGGAACGACGGCCGTAATGTGTTTTGCCGAAGCGCGCTTGAAGGCGTCAGCCATGATGAGCAGTTCCATAATCGTGTCGTTGGCCGGCTGGCATGTCGGCTGTACGATAAATACGTCCTTGCCGCGAACGCTTTCGTCGATCATAATTTGGATTTCGCCGTTGTTGAACTTGCCGACGAAGGCCTTGCCAAGTTCCAGGCCTAAATAATCGGCGATTTCCTTAGCCAGCTTCGGATTGGCGTTGCCAGTAAAAATTTTCAGCTTTTTCCCGTCTTCGTAACTCATTTGTTGAGCCTCCTAAAATAAATTTATGATTTCTATACTAGGTAAATGGGTATATGCTATTTCTTATACGTATCGTCTTTGACCCAGCCTTCGATGTTGCGTTGCTTAGCCCGGGCGACAGACAAAGACTTCGGCGGCACGTTTTTCGTAATCGTCGAGCCTGCGCCGACATAGGCGTACTCGCCGACGGTGACCGGCGATACAAGATTGCTGTTGCAGCCTACGAAGGCGTGGTCGCAAATTGTCGTGCGGTGCTTTTCCTTGCCGTCGTAGTTGACCGTGATGGTGCCGCAGCCGATATTGACGCCGCAGCCGACGTCGCTGTCGCCGATATAGCTTAAGTGGGGCAGCTTCGTGCCGTCGCCGACGGTGGAGTTCTTGACTTCCATGTAGTTGCCGACCTTGACGTCGTTGCCGATGACCGTATTGGGCCGGAAGTGGACGAAGGGTCCGATTTCGCAGCCGTTTTTAATTTCGCAGTCGTGGGCGTACGTAAACTGAAGGTGGTCTCCGCTGCCCATGACGACGTTCGTCATGCGGACGTACGGGCCGACCTGGCAGTTTTCGCCGATGACGGTGCTGCCTTCCAGGATCGTTCCCGGATACAGGACCGTATCGCGGCCTACGGAAACGGTCGTATCGACGTAGGTGTTATTGGGGTCGATGACCGTCACGCCGTCCGTCATGAGCTGTTCCAGCTTGCGGCGGCGCAGCACCTGCTCGGCTTCGGCCATCTGCAGGCGCGAGTTGACGCCCAGCGTTTCTTTATAATCCGGCGCGGCGAAGGCGCTGACAACCTTGCCGGCATCGACGAGCATGCCGATGATATCGGTCAGGTAATACTCGCCCTGGGCGTTGTTGTTCGTCACGTTATGAAGCATCTGCCACAGGAGCTCCATGTCGAAGCAGTAAATACCGGCGTTGACTTCGCGCACGGCTAATTCCTCCGGCGAGCCGTCCTTCTGCTCGACAATCTTGACGACCTGTCCCTTTTCATTGCGGATAACCCGGCCGTAGCCTGTCGGGTCGGGCATGACCGCCGTCAGTACCGTAGCGGCCGCCTGTGTGGCTTCATGATGGGCCAGCAGGCTGCGGAAGGTGTCTTCCGTTACCAAAGGCGTATCGCCGCACGTCACGAGCAGCGTGCCCGAAAGGCCGGACAACAGCGGTTCTGCCTGCATGACGGCATGGCCCGTTCCCAGCTGCTGTTCCTGTACGACAGTTTCCGCCCTGTCGCCCAGATATTCCTGCACGGCTTCGCCGCCGAAGCCGACGACGACGACCTGCCGCTGCGTTCCCGCCGCTTTAACGGCCCGCAGCACCTGTTCCACCATCGGCACGCCGCCGACCTTATGCAGAACTTTAGGCATGCTGGATTTCATCCTCGTTCCTTTTCCGGCAGCTAAAATAAGTGCAATAATGTCTTTCATTCAGTATTAGCCTCCCTGAAACAAATAACTGTCATGTCCTTTTCAGAATAACACAAATAGCACGGAAAATACATACTTTTTTGCAAAAAACAGGGGGAATTTCGACGATTTCCGCCGTGAAAACAAAAGGGAGAGGCCGAAACCTCTCCGCTTTTCTTTTTTACTCAGTTAATCTGCCGCTTACAGCACGTATACGACGACTTCTCTTCTACCGAAATTCAGGGCCTCCGTAATGGAGTCCATGGCCAAGTCGATGCGGTTGCCCACGATAGAGCCGCCCGTATCTTCAGCCGTCGCGTAGCCGTACCCTTCGATGTACAGCTGCGAGCCTAACGGAATGACATCCGGGTCTACGGACACCATGCCGCGGCGCAGGCGCAGGCCCGTCGCCGTAAAACCGCTGTTGCCGGGATCGTCGGCCGTGTAAGCCGATGCGTCCATCACGATACGCCGCTGGTAGGAGCCAACCCCTTCTTCGGCAGGGGCTTCGCGTCCACTGGCTTCTGAAAGAGCCGCCATGGTCTGCGAACCGACAATGCCATCTACATCTAACCCGTAGTCGGCCTGAAAACGCTTTACGGCGTCTTCCGTCGCGCTGCCGAAAATTCCGTCGGCGCCGCCGGCCAAATACCCGGTATCCATGAGCATGTATTGTACGCTCTGTACTGCAGAGCCGTTCATTCCCATTTCGACTTTTGCACAAACCAGTGAGGAACATGCAAAAACAAATATGAGCGTCAATAGAATCAGTATACGGTTCTTCAAACAACCACCTCTTTGAAATATCCATACCTAAACATCAACTTTCAGAAAAAATTATACCAAAGATTGAAGGATAAGTCAAAAAAACAAATCTTTATGCGTTATTTTTCACAACTTTATACGCGATGCTATCCGCATTTGTTTTCTCTTAGCTCAATAAATTCATACTTTCTGCTTATATTTTTAAGACCTGGTATTATTTTTTATAATTATTATGCAAAACTACACTGTTTCCACTTCTACAAGACAGCGGACGGCTTCCGCACTTTCTACCGAGTCGGTAAGGACGTATAAATAGTCGCCGGCCTGCAGGCGGATGTCCATGCCGGGAAGTACGTCGCCGCTGCTGCGCTTAATATCGACGAGGACGACGTGGCTGGGCCAGGCGATGCGCCCCACGTATTTGCCGTCTACGGCGCTGCCGCTGGCCACGGTCAGCTCCAGCAGATGGCGCCGCTCCGACGCCAGGATCTCCGGCCGGTGAGCCGCCAAAATCCGCTGCAGCAGCGCTTCGTAAATCGGCTGGCCGCCGCAGACCTGGGCGACGACGAGGGCCACGAGGGATGCCGTGCACAAGACGAGCAAATGCTCGTACGAAGCCGTCATTTCCATGATGAGGATCGTGCCCGTAACGGGAGACTGGACGGAGGCCGAGAAAAACGCCGCCATCGACAGGATGACGATATTCGACAAGTATTCCGGGCCGACGACGCCCAGCTGTATCAGGACGATGCCGACGACGCTGCCCGTGAGAGCGCCCAGTACGAGCATGGGCAGGAAAAATCCGCCCGGCGCGCCGCAGCCGTAGCTGACCAGGGTAAACAAAAACTTTCCGATGAGCAAGGCCGCAAAGAGGGACAAGGACAGAGGCAGCGTATGAAGGCTGTTGATCAATTCGTTGCCGCCGCCCAGTACTTGCGGGAACACATATCCCAATACGCCGGCCGCCGCGAGGGCAAAGGCAAACTTTCCATACCCGCGAAAGCAGGGTAGGCTGTAAAAGCGCGGAATATTCAGCAGCCCCTTGTTGAAGACAATGCCGGCGAGTCCGGCGGCTATGCCGACGACGACGGCGATCCAGATATACTGCAGCGGCAGGACCGGTACCGTCCCGAACTCAAAAATCGGCGCGCGGCCAAAGGCAAGACGGCTGACCATCGTCGCCAGCAGGGCCGCGGCCATGGCCGGCGCCAGGACGACGCCGGAAAAATTGCGGTGCAGCTCTTCCAGGGCAAACATGACGCCGGCTAAGGGCGCGTTAAAGGCAGCAGCCAAACCGGCGCTGGCCCCTGCCGTCAGGAGGTATCGCTCTTCAATGCGGA
Organism: Megasphaera sp. An286; assembly: GCF_002163455.1. Lineage (NCBI taxonomy): Bacteria > Bacillati > Bacillota > Negativicutes > Veillonellales > Veillonellaceae > Megasphaera > Megasphaera sp. An286. The sequence goes on from NZ_NFIY01000006.1 coordinate 25,483, forward strand.
ACCGGCCGAGATTCCGGCTGATGCCCTGGGCCGTTACGGCCCCAATCTGGATAGACGGCCCTTCCCGTCCCAGGGATAATCCCAAGCCGATGCCGACAATGCCGCCGACGAGCTTTACCCATAAGATGCGCAGCCAGCGCAGGCGGATAACGCCTAAAATGACGCCTTTGACCTGGGGAATGCCGCTGCCGCCGGCATTGGGCTCATAGGCGCTGAACCGCCATAGCATGTAGGCCGCACCGAAGAGCAGCGCGAACCAAAGGCCGTTTTCCAGCCATCCACCCGGCAGGAGCACCGCCTCGTACATGTATTCCCGCACGCGCGTCCCCGCATCCAGCGCCCATCGGAAAAAGCTGATAATGACGCCGGACACGACGCCGACCAGCGCCCCTTCGGCAAAAAGGCGCAGGCGAAACCGCGGCCAATGGCTCAGCGCATCCAAGGCCGACGCGACTTGTCTGTTAATATGCATATCCTGTCACTCCCCGCATGTTTTGACGATATTATACCATAGGAAGTCAAATTGCGACACACGGCAGCGTCGGCCTATTGTCACCGCATGGACGGCTATTGTTACAGTTCTTTAAATTTTACGATTTTCATATTGCCTTTTAAGCGCCGACTCTTTATATTTATAGTAAAGATTTATCTGACTAAAGTACCGAATCATGCATACTATTTATGTATTATATAGAGAAACGATAGCGAGGTTCTGACTATGGCACATTTTCCCTTTCCTTCCCACAACCTGCTCCACAGCAGCCGCAATAAGCTCGTCGCCTTCGGCCTGGTCTTTCTCCTGGCCTGCGCCGGCATCTACGTCATCAGCCACTCGGACCGGGCGGCGAAAAGCAGCTCGGCCCTGACCAACGCGTCCGTCCAGTCCTACCGGGCTGAACGGCGGGATATGATGCGCACTATTTCCTTATCGGGCCAGACCGTCCCCTTAGCCCAGGTGGACTTGTCGACGAAATACGCCGGCAATATTACGGCCGTGTACGTCGACTTAGGCGACACGGTAGAGCCAGGCCAGGTCCTGCTGGAGCAGGACCCCGTCGATACGAGCCTCCAGCTGTCCCAGAACCGGGCCGCCTGGGCCCAGGCAGCCGCCGAGACAAAATCGGCCCAGTCCCAATTCTATTCGGACCTGCAGAAAGCCCAGGTCGAATACGCCACGGCCAAGATGAACTACAACCGCTACGTCATCTTAAAGGACGAAGGCGCCGTATCGCAGAAGGATTTGGACACGATGTACCAGGCCCTCATCGTCGCCAAGGCCGCCCTGGATAACTTGCAGCTTCAGAACGTCGGCGACACGCCTGCCCTCATCGCCGGCAAGCAGGCCGCCCAGGCCAAGGCCAAATATACCGTCGACAGCTTGTCCAAGCAGCTGGAAGACCTGACCATCCGCGCGCCGCGGCACGGCGTCATTTCCTACCGCAACGCCGAAGCCGGCGCTATGGCCGCCGCCAATACGAAGGTACTGACCATTACGGACACCAGCGGCATCTACATCGACTGCCCCGTCGCCGAAGCCGACGTCGCCGCCATCCAGCCCGGCATGACCGTATCTGTATCCGTCGAATCGCTGGCCAACACGTACGACGGCACGATTACCTATGTCAGCCCGGCCATGGACCCGACGAACAAGACCTATATCGTCCGCATCACCTTGTCCAACCCGGACAATCTCCTGCGCGGCGGCATGTTCGCCCAGTCGTCGCTGGAAGTACTGCAGCGACGGAATACCCTCTTCGTACCGAAGGACGCCTTAGTCGAACAAAACGGCATCAGCCAGCTTTACGTCATTAACCCGGACAACACCATCGCCATCCGCACGGTTAAAACGGGCCTCCGCAACGACAACTACGTAGAAATCCTCGAAGGCCTGTCCGACGGCGAGCAGATTGCCACGACGAACCTGGCCCGCCTCCGCGACGGCGTATCCGTAACCATTGAAAAAGAAATCAGGTGACGTCATGAATCTTACGAAATTTTCCATCGACAGGCCCATCGGCATCTGCATGGCCGTCGCCTTCTTCGTCGTCCTCGGCCTGTTCAGCTTCTACCGTATCGGCGTCGAACTGCTGCCGGCCCTCAACACGCCGTACGTCACGGTCACGGTCAACTACGACGGGGCCAATGCCGACTCGGTCGAACAGCAGGTCGTAAAGCCCATCGAAGACGCCCTGTCGTCGGTCTCCAACCTGAAGCATATCACGTCGACGGCCTCCTACGGCCAGGCCCGCATCACCCTGGAGCTTGACTTCTCCGCCGACGCCGACGCGGCGGCCATCGACGCCACGAAAAAGATAAACGCCATCCGCGGCCAGCTTCCCGATGAAATCGACGAGCCCGTCGTCATCAAGCGCGACGTCAACGCCACGCCGATCATGTTTATCGCCGTCCAATCCAATCAGTCCCTGGACGACATCTACTCGAAAGCGGAAAACGACTTTCAGGACGTCCTCCAGCAGGCCGACGGCGTGTCGGAAATCGAGCTGAACGGCGGCCGCGACAAGGAAATCGCCGTCGAAGTCGACAAGGCTAAGCTCATCCACTACGACATGACCCTGAGCGAAGTCGTCTCGGCCCTGCGCGAAGAAAACGTCCTCATGCCCTCCGGCACGATTTACTCCGACGCCACGACGACGGACGTGCGGGTCAAGGCGCAGTTCGCCGACGAAAATGAAATCGAAAAGATACAAGTCACGAATGCCAAGGGCGTGCAGATTCCCATTACAGCCGTGGCGGACATCAAGCGCAAGGACCAGCGCGTCAGCCGCTACGCCCGTGTCAACGGCGAAGACGCCGTCGTCATGGTCATTTACAAAAACAGCGACGCCAACGTCGTCTCTACGGTCGACAACGTGACGGAAAAGCTGGAAACGCTGCGCCGCGACAACCCGGACTATACCTTTACTGTAACGAACGAATCGGCGTCGTACGTCCGCAACTCCCTGCACAACACCTTGCAGACCCTCATCGAAGGGCTCATCACGACAGGGACGGTCTTGTTCTTCTTCCTGCGGGGCTGGCGCTCGACCCTGGCCGTCATGATCGCCATCCCGACATCCCTCATTTCGACGTTTTTCGCCATGTACATCGCCGGCTTCACCTTCAACATGATGTCCCTCATGGGCATGGCCCTGTGCGTCGGCATCCTCGTCGACGACTCCATCGTCGTACTGGAAAACATCCACCGCCACCTCATGAACGGCGAAGAGCCGAAAAAAGCGGCCCTGAACGGGCGGACGGAAATCGGCATGGCCGCCATCGCCATTACGCTGTGCGACATCGTCGTCTTCCTGCCTATCGCCTTCATGACCGGCATGGTAGGCCAGTATTTCAAACAGTTCGGCCTTACTATCGTCTTCGCCACCTTCTTTTCTCTCTTCGTCTCCTTCACCCTGACGCCGATGCTGGCGTCGCGGCTCTTCCGCTTAGGCCTGAAAATCCCCGATACGCCCTTGTGGCGGCGCATGGACGCCATCGAAGACTGGGCCCGCAGCCATTACGGCCGCATGCTGACCTGGAGCCTGGACCATGCCAAGCGCCTCGTCCTCCCGGTCCTCCTGTGCTTTACCCTGTCCGTAGCCCTCATCCCGACGGGCCTCGTCGGCTCGGAATTCATGCCCCAGACCGATGAAAGCGGCTTCCGCATCACCCTCCAGCTGCCTACGAACGCCAACCTGGAACGGACCGACAAGGCGGCCCGCCAGATAGAAGAATATCTGGCGACGGTACCGGAAGTCGTCTATTCGACGGCCATGGTCGGCGGCCGCAACCTCAATGAAGCCCATATACAGGTCACCCTCCAGGACCGGCAGGACCGCTCCCGCTCGATCTGGCAAATTACCAACGACGTCCGCAATTTCGCCGCTAAGAATATTCTGGACGGCGACGTCCGGGTCAAGGAAGACCAGGCCTCCGTATCGGGCACGTCAGGCGGCTTCGGCGGCGGCTCGGGCAACCTGCGCCTCGAGCTGCGCGGCAAAAACATGGACGAGCTCATCGCCAAGTCGCGGGAAGTACAGCAGATGATGAAGGAAGAAATCCCCGGCGTCCGCGACGTCAGCAGCTCCTATGAAGACGGCATGCCCGAATACCAGCTCGACGTAGACCGCAATAAGCTCAAGCAGTACGGCACGTCCTTAGGCGAGCTGACCAAGACCTTCTCCAACGCCATCAGCGGCCAAAAGGCCGGCGTCCTGGCAAACGACGTCAAAAACGACAACAACGACACGGATATTTACGTCCGCTTTAAAGGCGCCGACGGCTTCCGCATTTCCGACTTGGAAACGATTCCGCTGAACGCCGACGGCCGCATCATCTACATTGCCGACGTCGCCCACATCAAGGCGGCCACCGGCCCGGTCACGATCCGCCGCACCGACAAGGAACGGGCCATTACCCTCGGCGGCACCCTCCAGGGCCGTCCCCTGAACGAGGTCATGGAAGAAATCTCGGCCAAGCTCGATGCGACGGATATGGGCGGCATCACGTACCGATTTACAGGCCAGGCCGACCAGATGGCCACGACGTTCCGCGACCTGGGCGAAGCCCTCGTCCTGTCGCTCATCCTGATCTACATGATCCTGGCTATCCTGTACGAATCGGTGAAAACGCCCTTTATCCGCATGTTCTCCCTTCCCCTGGGGCTCATCGGCTCGCTGTTCCTCTTATTCCTGACGAACAACACGATCAACCTGTATTCCCTCATCGGCATCCTCGTCATGGACGGCCTGGTCGCCAAAAACGGCACCCTCCTCCTAGACTATACGCTGACCCTGATGGAACGGGGTCTCGACCCGCGCAGCGCCATTATCGAGGCCGGCAAGGTCCGCCTGCGGCCGATCTTCATGACGACGCTGACCATGGTCGTCGGCATGCTGCCTACGGCCCTTTCCATGACAGCCGGCTCGGAAACGAGAGCCAGCATGGCCGTCGTCGTCATCGGCGGCCTCCTGACGTCGACGGTCTTCACCCTGTTTATCATCCCCATCATCTTCGTATGGATTGAAAAACACCGCCTCCGCTTTTCCTTCCGCAAAAAAGAAGGGGCCGCCTCTTCCGTAAAATAATCGGAAAAACTTCGCCGGCCGGCAGGATTTTTCCCGCGCCGTATAGAAGTAATATAGACACGATGAAAGCAGCGTCAGGCTCAACAAAGGAGGCATAAGGCATATGAGCAGCCAATTTACACCTACATTCAACATCCACGAAGCCGTACGCAAGACACTGCCTTATATGATGGAAATGCGTGAATATTTCCATGCCCATCCCGAACTGAGCGAAAAAGAATTTGATACGTGCAAAACCATTTTCCAAGAGCTCTCCCTCATGGGCATTGAAGACGTAAAAATCATAGCCGGCACCGGCGTCACCGGCCTCATCCGCGGCGCCCATCCCGGCCCGGTCATCTTGCTCCGCGCCGACATCGACGCCCTGCCGCTGACGGAAAAGTACGATTGTCCGTACGCATCCCTCGTCCCCGGCGTCATGCACGCCTGCGGCCACGACGGCCATGCGGCCAACCTGCTGGGCGTCGCTAAAATCCTGAACAAGCACCGCGACTGCCTGCGCGGCACGGTCCGCCTGGCATTTCAGCCTGCCGAGGAAGGCAACGGCGGCGCAGCCCGCATGATAGACGCAGGCATCCTCAATAACCCGCCCGTCGAATACGCCCTCGGGCTCCACGTAGCCGGCGCCCTTCCCAAGGGCTATGTCAGCATCCGCAGCGGCGAAATCTCCGCCTCGTGCGACGACTTCACCATTACCCTCCACGGCAAAGGCGGCCACGGCTCCCAGCCGTCGGAATGCATCAGTCCGATTCAAATGGGCGTAGACGTCATCCAGATGATTCAAAGCTACGTGTACAACTGCCGCGCCGACGGCGACGGCGTCGTCCTGACCTTCGGCCAGTTCCAGGCAGGGCGCAATCCCAACGTTATCCCTGATACGGCGGAATTAAAAGGAACGCTGCGGACGTATAACGAAGCCAAACGCCGCGACATCCTCGACAAGCTCCGCCACGTCCTCGGCGCCGTCACCCTGACCTACGGCGGCTCCTACGATCTGGACGTCGTCCCCTTCTCGCCGGTCTGCGTCAACGACGAAGCCGTCACGGCCCGCGTAGCGGCGATCCTGACGGAACAATGCGCCGACTGCGTCGACGTCGTGCCCATGCAGCGCGGCTCCGGCTCGGAGGACTTCGCTTATTTCAGCGCCGCCGTCCCCAGCGCCTTTTACTACGTCGGCGTCTGCGGCGACGAACCTGTCGTCGGCCATTCACCCGATTTCCACTGGGACAGCAACGCCCTGAAATACATGTGCGAAACCTTGCTGAACGTCGTATATTATTTCGCAAGCTACAAATAGCGCGCTCATCCCCCTCAGGCGGCAGGCGCAGGATAGGAAAACCTTACCGTATTTCCTATTCTGCCCTACCGTCTTTTTTTTATTTGCTATATAATAAAACCTATCTTTGATGAAAAGAGGTTTTGACAATGGTGTTCCTATTTATTATCGAGCATACGATGCTGCCTATCTTCGGGCTCGTCCTCATCGGCTTCCTGTTAGACCGGAAATTTCACATAGACGTAAAAACCCTGTCCAAGTTCATGTTTTACCTGGTCATTCCCAGCTTCATTTTCACCAACGTATACGAAACGGAATTTCCCCCGGCCAGCGTGACGATGATCGCCGCCATGACCGTCTTCATGGTCTTTTGTTTTTTCCTGGCCAATCTCGTCAGCCGCTGGCGACGCTATGACGAAGGCATGATACAGTCGTGCCGCAACGCCCTCATGTTCAACAATACGGGCAACTTAGGCGTAGCCCTCATCATCCTCGTCTTTTCCCATGACCCCTTCGTCGTCGACGGCCAGACACCCTACCTTGCCGAAGCCATGGTCGTCCAAATCATCATCTTCATCGTCCAAAGCGTATCGCTCAATACCCTCGGCCTCTATCAGGCCGGCCGCGGGCGGCTGTCGGCTGCCGATACGCTGCGCGTCATGTTCCGCATGCCCATGATCTACTTCCTCGCCGCGGCCCTCCTCGTCCGCTCGACAGGCTGGAACGCCGAAGAATTCTTCTTCTGGCCCATCATGGAAATGGCCGGCAAATCGCTGCTGCCCGTCGCCATGGTCAGCATTGGAGCGCAGCTGTCCCAGACGAAGATACACTGGTTTGACAAAGACGTGTGGATCATCAGCCTGCTGAAGATGACCGTCCTGCCCCTCTTCGGCCTGGTCATGATATACGCGGCCAACGCCCTGATGCCCGGCACCTTTACGGCTGTCAGCGCCATGGTCTTCCTCATCTACTGCGCCATTCCGACAGCGGTCAATACGGCCCTCTTTGCTATCGAATTCGGCAACAACGCCGATTACGCCACGCAGATCGTCATGAACACGACGGCCCTCAGCGCCATCTCCCTGACGTTCTATATCTTCGTCGGCCACATCCTGTTCGTTTGATAATAAAATAAAGTGAATTTTTATTTTATAAATATAAACTGTTAATTTTATTATTTTTTACTTAAAAACATTTGACAATCTGCCGGAAACGCCGTATAATAAGGCACATCAATAGAATACGAGTTGAGCAATGAGGCTCTGGCATATCGAGGTACCCGATGATGCCGGAGCCTTTCTGTTTTTCTATTGGTAAAACAATATATGTACAGACAACGGCGTCTATGGGAAAGTACGAGGGGGTAGTTTCCGCATAGACGCCTTTTTTCTTACGATAGGGGGATGATTTTAATGACAAAAGGGTGGTCCATTTTGCGCCTGGCTCTGGCCTGCACGGCCTTGTCCGCGCCGACGGCATTTGCCGCCGATCCGGCATCGGCCATCGACACAGGTGATACGGCCTGGGTCCTCATCAGCGCGGCGCTCGTATTTATTATGACGCCTGGTTTAGGTTTCTTCTATGGCGGCATGGTCCGCAATAAAAACGTACTGACGACCATTATGCAGAGTTTCTTCATCGTCGCCATGATTTCTGTCGAATGGATTTTAATCGGCTACGCTATGACGTTTGGTTCGGATATTAACGGATTTATTGGTTCCTTAGACAAAGTAGGCCTGACGGGCGTCGGCATGTCCGTCCTGGCTAACGGCACGATTCCCGAACTGGCTTTCGTCGCCTTCCAGTGTATGTTCGCCGTCATTACGCCGGCCTTGATTACCGGCGCGTTTGCCGAACGGATGAAATTCCATGCGTTTACAGTGTTCATCCTGCTCTGGGCTATTTTCATTTACAATCCCATGGCCCACTGGGTATGGGGCGGCGGCTTCCTGGCCCAGCTCGGCGCTCTCGACTTTGCCGGCGGCTTGGTTATTCATATCCTGTCCGGCGTTTCGGGTCTTACGCTTTGCATTCTTCTCGGCAGACGCCAGGGCTACGGCCGCATTCCCATGCTGCCCCATAACCTGCCCATGACGGTTCTCGGCGCGGCTCTCCTGTGGTTCGGCTGGTTCGGCTTCAACGCCGGCAGCGCCCTCGGCGCCAACGGCCTGGCTGCCAACGCCTTCATCGCATCCCAGGGCGCAGCTGCGGCAGCGACCGTGGCATGGGTCGTTATCGAATGGGCGGTCAATGGTAAACCGACCATTCTCGGCGCAGCTTCCGGCTGCATCGCCGGCCTCGTAGCCATTACGCCGGCAGCCGGCTTTGTCGCTCCGCTTCCCGCCGTCATCATCGGCGCCATCGGCGGCGCAGTTTGTTACTTTGCCGTCGCCGTCGTCAAAGCCAAATTCGGCTACGACGATTCTCTCGACGCCTTCGGCATCCACGGCATCGGCGGGACCTGGGGCTCCATCGCCACAGGCCTCTGGGCTACGACGGAAGTCAACCCGGCCGGAGCCAACGGCTTATTCTATGGCGAAACGCATCTGCTCTTCGCTCAGGTCGTCTCGACAGTCGTCGCCTACGTCTTCGCCATCGTCGGCACGATTATCCTGTATAAGATCATCAGCTCTATCATGAAAGTCCGCGCCGACAAGGAAGAAGAAATCTCCGGCCTGGACATTACCGAACACGGCGAACGGGGCTACAACTACGCCATTACAGCCGGCAGCCCCTTCGGCGAAAGCCTGAATACACCCGTCGTCTCGCCGTCTACAATCAGTGACATCGGCGTCAGCGGTCATCAGTTATAGGGAGTGATATGCATGGACAGAAAAATTACTAAGATAGACATCGTAACCCGGCCCAGCAAGCTGGAAGAACTGAAGGACGCCCTCAACGCCATCGGCGTCATGGGCATGACCGTCAGCCAGGTCTACGGCTGCGGCCTCCAGAAAGGCCACGTCGAAGTATATCGGGGCCAGAAATACGCCATCAACCTGCTGCCGCACATCAAGGTCGAAACGGTCGTATGCGAGGTGCCTGTAGAAAAAGTCATCGAAACGGCCCAGCGCGTCTGCAAGACCGGCAAGGTCGGCGACGGCAAGATCTTCGTCTTCGACGTCGAAGACGCCGTCCGCATCCGCACCGGCGACAGGGGGCCGGAAGCCATTATGGACGAAAAATAATACAGCTATCGGGGGAATTTCATCATACAAAAACGAGGAGCCGCGGACACAACGTCCAGGCTCCTCGTTTTTGCGCGGCAGAAAACCTCCCTTCATGGTCAGCAGGCAGCATACCGGCTGCGCCGCAGCTGCTTGAGCTGATTCAGCTTTCTCCAGCGAAACATCTTTTCATATACTCCGATAATTCGTCCTATACACAGGGCCGATAAGACGGTCCCGACGCCAATGCCGTACAGCTCGGTATCATTAAATACACAAAGAAGCATACTGATAACGACTAAGGATACGTCAAATGTATTTTTTACAGCGGAAAAGGCAATATGAAATACTTCAGAAATCGTCTGCACAATGCCTTCTGTCGGCGTCAGCACAAAATTGGTTTTTACGCACAAAAATACGCCTAAGGCTGTAACAAACATAGTCAGTAAAAATAAGGTCATGCTGATATAGGCCGGAAAGTGAAATTCCGGTATCAGCCAGTCATATACATCCGTCACGACGCCAAAAGCCAGCGACAAGGGAATTTCCAGCAAATACACCGCTTTAATTTTCCGCGACAACACGCACTGTATCAATACAAACAGCAGATAACAAAGGATTGACGCCGTCCCCAACGAAATATGATAAATCTGCGATATGGCATACATGACGGAGCTAAATGCCGCGACGCCCATGACGTAGCGGATATTCAGCACGACGGCGACGGCAATCAGATTCAGTCCCAGTACATACCAGATAAAACGTTCTATTGTTTCCTTACGAAATCCCAACATGATACATCTCTCTTTCTTTTTATGTATGCCTGCCTTTATGAGCAGCAGCCACAGCGTAAGTATGAAGCATGCTGTATATTAGGGCAGACGTAATCGCTCACGGCTGCGTCGTTATATTTTGCAGCGCCTTGGTTAACAGAGAAAAAAACTGCTTTTTTTCAGCCTCACTCATGCCCTGCAATAACGTCCGGCCTGTATACGTGCCGTTCTCAGCCATCGCGGTGCATAACGTACGGCCCTCCTCCGTAAGCGCGACGGTCTTATAGCGGCCGTCCCGTTCGGAAACATGGGTCGTCACCAGCCCCTTGGCCGCCATCCGCTCTACAATGCCGCGGGCAGTCTGATGGGCAACGCCCAGATAGGCTTTCAAATCCACGGCCGACGCGCCGGCATGCTGAGAAAAAAATATAAGGCTGTCCGCCTGCTCCGCTGTCAAGCCGAGTTCTTTAATTTCTCTGTTTCGTATGGTCATGATGACATTGGCCAGTTTGATAACATTGCGCGCCAAAATATATTCTGCTTCAACCATGAATCCCTATCTCCTATACGAAAATATACAGCATAGTGTGTATTATACAAGCTGCCGCCGCGTTTGTCAAATATACGGAAAAAAGACTGCACGCCAGTGCTATAACACTTCGCGTACAGTCTTTTCAGCTTTATAGAATATGCAGTTATGCCACGCTTTCTTTTTTCCAGCAGCCGCCGTATTTCCAGATGGCACCGCCGGCCAGCGTCGCAGCTAACAAGCCGACCTTCATCGCCGTCGCGTTGGCCGCCACGAAGGGGACGTATTCGGCCAGGTACGTATCTGTCACGATCATGCCGCCGGCCGCCCAGCCTAAAATGGCACCGCCGACGTAGATGAGGATGGGGAACTTGTTCATGATCTTAATGACCATGGTGCTGCCCAAGATGATGATCGGCACGGAAATCAGCATGCCGAAGATGAGCAGGCCCCAGTGGTTGTTCGTCACGCCGACGATACCGAGGACGTTGTCGAGGCTCATGAGCACGTCGGCCAGGATAATCGTCTTAATCGCCGCGCCTAAGGAATCCTTCGCCTCGATGTGGTGCGTCTCTTCCTTGCCCTGGGCGCCGATGAGCTTGATGCCGATGCCGACGAGCAGCACGCCGCCGACGGTCTTCAGGAACGGGATGAACAACAGCCACGACACGATGAACGCCAGCAGGAACCGCAGGAGAATCGCCCCGGCTGTGCCGTATAAAATAGCCTTCTTCTGCAAGCGAGGCGGCAGATTTTTCGCCGCCATGCCGATGACGATGGAGTTGTCGCCGCCAAGGGCCAGGTCAATCAAAATAATCTGCACGATAATGCCAATGTCCAATAATAAGGTATCTGTCAACGTAGGTCCTCCTTTTGAATATACGCAGTCAAACAAGCATCTGCTTGTCTTTGTATCTTTACCGTACCTCTATTGTACAGGCAGTCAAATATAATGTAAAATATGAATATATCAGCTTAAATAGCAGCTTTTTGCATATTTCAAAAGGAGCATGCCATGAACTTTCACGATATACAGGCCTTTTTGGCCATCGTCAAATACGGAACCATCAGCAAGGCCGCCGATGAATTATATATTTCCCAAACGGCCGTCACGCGGCGGCTGAAAACGCTGGAAGACGAGCTGGGCATTCCCCTGCTGGATCGGGGACGGGGCATCAAGGAAGCGACGCTGACGCCGTCGGGACGCGATTTCCTGTCCATCGCCCAGCGCTGGAACGCCGTGTGGGAAGAAACGCAGCGGTTCAAAAGCCTGGGGGAACGGCTGTCCTTATCGATCGGGTCGGTACAGATCCTAAACGATTACGTCTTTCCCGCCCTGTATTCCCGCCTGCTGACCCATTCGCCCGGCATGAACCTCTACATCCATACGGAGCACGCCATCGAATTTCCCCCGCTGGTCGAGCAGCGCGTCATCGACGTGGCCATCGGCTGGCGCGATTCGGCGTCGCCGGAGCTTTTCTGCCAGCCATGGCGGCAGTCTCCCCTGGTCTGCGTCATGCCCGGCGACCCGCAGGAATCGGCCCAGGCTCCCATCGATCCCCGCCGGCTGGACTGTACGAAAGAGCTGTACATCAACTGGCCGCCGTCCTTTACGCAGTGGCATGAAGCGTATTGGCCTGCCGACCAATTTCATCCCAGCTATGTAGCCAGCGCCCAGCTGGCCCTGCAAATCATGGCCCACAGCGGCAGCTGGGCCGTCATGCCCCTGTTCTTCGCCAAGTACGCCTGCCAAAAAGGCACGTTTGCCTACCAATACCTGACAGACCCGCCGGAACCGCTGACAGCCTATATCCTCACCCATAAGACGCCGCGGCCGAACGTCCAAAAAAGCCTGTCCATTTTCTTCGAGTACCTGAAACAATTAGACGACGATATTTTCTAATGATAAACCCCTGCAGATTCTCAGCCAATCTGCAGGGGGTGCATCGTACATATGCCATTCGTATCTTCTATTTATCGACGGCTTTCTTTATCTTGGCCGCCAAGCCCTTGATTTTCGGCAGCGGCACGGAGCATACGCCCAATCGTACACCCAGGGCCAAGGGAGCGGCGAAGACCAATTCGTCCTGCAGCGCTTCGCAGACCGCCTGAGGATTGGCCGCAGGAATGGAAATGAAGAAGCCCGCATGGTAGGGAATGACGCGCAGGCCGCACTGCGCCGCTTCTTCCGTAAACAGCGACGCCCGCTGTTGAATAATGCGGAAAAATTCCATCCGTTCCTCGTCGAGACGCTTCGTCAAGGCGGCGTCGCCCCGGATCGTCGTGAGGAGCGTCATGGCTGCGCGGTTGACGTTGGACCAGGACGTACGGGCCGAATAGCGGCCTAATTCCGTAAATTCCTTGATGACGTCCTCGCTGGACGACACGCCGACGAGGGCGCCGGCCCGCTGCCCATACAACGTATAGCCTTTGGACATGCTGAACGCCGCCATAATGAATAAATGGGGCGGCAAGTTGCTGAACTGCTTCATAAAGGTACGGACTTCGTTCTTTTCGCCGGCATAGGCAATGTAGGCGATATCGACGAGAATCGAAATGCGCTTGCCCTGCTTTTCATGGAAGCGGCAGACCTGCAGCACCTCCGCCCAATCCTGATCGGACAAGGCGAATCCCGTCGGGTTATTAGCCGGCGTATTCAAGATAATCAGCAGGGAATCCTGCTTGCGCAGCACATCGGCTACGGCCGAGGAAAAAGACTCGATATTGAATGCGCCGCTTTCATCGAGCAAGGCAAACGTCGTAAGCCTGCGGCCGATTTCCTGGCACAAGCTGCCGTATATGCCCCAGCGCCAGTCGGATGCCAGGACGTCGTCGCCGACTTCCGAATAGTTGGCGATGGCGATATGAACGGCTCCGGTGCCGCCGGCCGTCGCTACGGCGTCTATATATCCTTCGGGACGATATGCCTCGAACGTTTCGTCTATCGCCGCCTTGCGGTAGTCCGCCAGGCCGACAGGCGGCGCGTACGTAATAAAATCAGCCATCGGCAGGGACCGATAGATTTCTTCTACGACGGGAAGACACCCCAATACTTCATCTTCGCCGGCATAGCAGCCTACCGTGGCGTTGACGACGCGCTCCCGGCCGTATGCCGCCATCGCCGCCTGAGCAGCCTGGCCGAATTGAAACACGGCGTCGTGTAATTGTTTTCCTTCTCTGCTGGACGCAGCCATAAACGTAGACATATAATCCCTCCTTGAGTTGCATGCTTTTTTATTATACTATATGCTGCCCAAAATGAATATACGAAAAGCGCAAAAAATCTATGTATTCTTTATACACAATCAGTCTTCCCTTTAAACACTATCTATAAAACCATAAAAAGCTTTAATGTATGCGTTTCACCGTCAACATAAAACGACAGCGGATCCGTTTCCGCTGCCGTTTTGCATGTTTCTGTTATATTAATGATTTATGTTTCTGTACTTTGTCCCGAGTTCCGGCCTTCTGCATCGCCAGGGCGCTCCAGCTCCGCCAGCGTCACTCCTTTTACCGTTAAGAGCCGCCGTATGATTTCATCGCTCTCTATGCCGTCGTTGGCGATGAGCGTGACGGCTAGTTCCGCCTGCTCGCTGTCCTCGTCGGACAGGATGCGGAAGGCTTTGACGTTCATCTGTCTGTTTTCCAAGTATTCGGCCAAACGCCGCGATTGCCCAATCGTATTCTTCATGATAATATGTACCGTGTATTCCCGGCGGTGCTGGCTGCTGAGGCGCTTGTCCAAGCGGATGAAGACGGTCAGCACGACGAAGATGAGGACTGTCGCCGCGACGGCTACGGCCAAATATCCCGCGCCTACGACGAGTCCGATAGCCGCGACGGCCCACAGTCCGGCCGCCGTCGTAAGGCCGCGGACATTGCGCGCCTTCTGGTTTGCCAATATGGTGCCGGCGCCTAAAAAGCCGACGCCGGAAATAACCTGAGCGGCGATGCGCTCGGGGTCGGCGTTGCGGTAGCCGTACAGCAGGAAATGGTCCATGGCAATGTTGATCGATATGATCATGCACAGGCAGGAGCCGACGCAGACCAGCGTGTGCGTCCGAAGGCCTGCCGCTTTATTCTGCGCCTGCCGTTCATACCCGATGATCGCGCCCAAAAGCAGGGCCACGCACAGGCGGATAATGCTGTCAGTCGTACTGATTACCATATGCCTCGTCTCCTTTTTATGATTTTTTTCTTCTATCTTTAATATTTGTTTAGATAGGTATATTATAATGTATGTCAGCTTCTTGCGGAAGCTGGCCTATACATGAGAAAGAAGGTCTTACCGATGGGTAAACGCATACATTATCTGGATAATCTCCGCACCTTTTTAGTATTCGCCGGCATTTGCTTTGCCGCGCTG
Source organism: Megasphaera sp. An286 (assembly GCF_002163455.1). Taxonomy (NCBI): domain Bacteria; kingdom Bacillati; phylum Bacillota; class Negativicutes; order Veillonellales; family Veillonellaceae; genus Megasphaera; species Megasphaera sp. An286. The sequence continues at coordinate 40,678 of NZ_NFIY01000006.1, forward strand.
GGAAATTTCAGGCCCTTTCCCCTGCTGCATCCCTATGTTCCCGCTCCGATGCACTCCATCGAAGGGCTGGCCATTGATTTTCTGCACAATTTAGCCATCGTATGCATCGTGCCGGCAATCTTTTTTATCAGCGCCTATTTCGGCGCGTCTTCGCTGCGTATCCACATGATTCGGCCCTATTTCAAGAGCAAGTGGACCCGTCTCGGCTGGCCCTGGCTGGTCGGCACAATTCTCCTGGCTCCGGAGCTCCTGTACCTTGCCAGCCGGAGCTGCGGCAGTCACGGCGACGGCCCGGCGTTCTCGATCGTCCACCTGCCGTTCTGGTCTGCCTATTTCCAAAGCCCCTTCTTCTGTATCGGGCTGCTCCTGCTGTTTCATCTGGCCTTGATGGGCGCAAAGAAATGGCGGCGTTCCCTCTTTCAGCGGGCGGCAGCCGCGCCTCCCTCAGCAGGAATCCTGGCCGGCTTCTACGTCCTGCAGCTCATCGTGGCCGCGGCCTTCTTCGGGCTGCTGCTGGCGGCGCACCGCACGCCGGACCTTTGGTTCCCCCTGTATGTACTGTACTTTGCGGCGATGAGCGGGCTGTACTTCTGCTTCGGCGTGTACGCCTTCAGGCATCGCTGGTTCACGGCCGGAGGCTACGTGCCGTCTTCCGTTCACATCATCGGCGCGGCCTTGCTATTGGGCGTCGTCGTCGCCTCGTCCTATATTACGATGGGAATTTCCGTATTTATTTCCGGCACGCTGTTTCCCTTACTGCTGTTCTTTTCCATCCTGCAGCTTCCCCTGCTCCTGGCCTTGCTCGCCGCCTTTGCCAAATGGGGAGACATAGAAACAGACAAGACAAAGCTGGCCGCCGGCCTGGCCTATCCGCTGTACGTCGTCAGCGACACGCTGATTCAGAACACGGCCTATTTCCTCCAGCCCCTGTCTCTCGGCACGCCGCTGAAATTCGTCCTGACTCTGGCCTTATCGTTCCTCTACGGGTATATGATATGCCAATACGCCCTGCGTCATCTGCCTTGCTTCAAAACGCGCTGACACATGCTGATTCATGCGTTTTGCGACGGTGATTTGCGTTTTTTGCATATTTCTATCAAATTTTCCGCGTTTTATGCTATGATAAGCATACGCGACGTTACGCAGTCTTTCTTCTAATAGTGATACTATATAATACATAAGAACAGGAGTGCTTACATTACATGGACACGTTATTGCAGCTTATGGAATCGTATGGGTATATCGCCATGTTCATCGCTATGGTGCTGGAAAATGCCAATATTCCCATTCCCAGCGAAGTCGTCCTCGGCTTCGCCGGATTTCTCATTTCCCAAAACATCTTCGACTTTTGGACCACCGTCGTCATCGCCTGTCTGGCCGGCGTCGTCGGCTCCATCGTCAGCTACTGGCTTGGCTCGTACGGCGGCCGTCCCTTGCTGCTGAAATACGGGAAATACATCTTCTTCAACGAAAAGAAATTCAATATGGCAGAAACGATGTTCAATAAATACGGCGGAGCGGCCGTCTTAATCTGCCGCTGCCTGCCCGGCGTGCGGACCTTTATCTCCTTTCCGGCCGGCGTGGCCCGCTATCCCTTCGGACGCTTCGTCGTCTTCACCATCATCGGCACGATTCCCTGGACGCTTCTCCTCGTGTGGGCCGGCTCAATTCTGGGAAGCCATTGGAAGGACCTGATTCAGTACAATCACATCTTCCTCGCCGTCATCGTCGCCATCTGCGCAGTCTGCGCCCTCCTCTTCCTCTGGAAACGGCGCCGCGGGAGATTGGCAAAATGAAACATTGGCTTTTTGAAAATCGATACGGCCTGACGGTCGCCTGTATGGCAGCAATTATTTTGCTGCCTTTTTTGGGTATTGCCCCCCTGACGGATCCCAACGAGCCCGTATACGGGCAAACGGCCAAGGAAATGCTGCTGGCCGGGGACTGGCTTTCTCCCCGCATTTACGGCCAGTTCTGGTACGACAAGCCGCCCCTGTTTTATTGGCTGGAAATGCTGTCCTACAGCCTCCTCGGCATTTCCGACTGGTCGTCCCGCCTGCCCAGCGCTGTCGCCGCCGTCACGACGGCCTTATTCGTCTACGTCCAGGGCAAGGACCTGTTCAATCAAACCATCGCCTTTATGGCGACGCTCATCTTGCTGACCAGCGTCGGCTTCATGTACGTCGGCAAAGCCGCCGTCACGGACATGACCCTCATGCTCACCCTGACCGTCGCCATGATCTCCCTGTATCAGGGAAAATATTACCGGGCTTACGCCTTCTGCGGCCTGGCCCTGCTGGCCAAAGGCCCCGTCGGCTACGCCTTTCCGGCGCTCATCATGCTGCTGTATATGGCCGCTACCCGCCAGTGGACCCTTCTCCGGACGATGAAAATCCCCCAGGGCCTCTGCATCGCCTTTCTCGTCGGCCTGCCGTGGTACGTATTTATGTATCAGACCCACGGCGATATATTCTTGCAGACCTTCCTCGGCTATCACAATCTCGTCCGCTTCATCGCGCCGGAGCATCCGGGACAAAACAGTATTTTCTTTTTCATTCCCGTCTTTATCGGCGCGATGGTCCCGTGGATTCCGGCCCTGGCTCCGGCAGTGCGCCGCTTGTTCAAAAAACGCGACCCCTTTAACGACACGGTGCTGTTCTGCCTGATTTGGGCGGCCTTTATTTTCGTCTTCTTTTCCCTGTCTCATACGCAGCTGGTCACGTATATCGCCCCGGCCTTCCCACCGGCAGCCTATATCATCGCCTGGTATCTGTACCGCTGCTATCTGGAAAAGCGCCCGCCTCTCGGTGCAATCGCCGCCGCCTATATCCTGGCCGTCGGCCTGTTGCTCTGCAACGCCATTCCGCTGAACGCAGGGGCGGAATTTTTCGCCCAGCCAATCCTCATCGGCTCGGTCCTGCTGAGCACGGCCTTGTTCCTGCCGGCCTTCCTGCTGTACCGGCAGCTCTGGAAGCAGGCCTTCGCCTCCGCCGTCGTCCTCATGGTCGTCTTTTCCTGGGCGGCCTTCGGCTTCGTCATGCCTCGCATCGCCGAGCACACGACGTCGTACGAAGCGGCCTATATCCTCCACGACGTATACGACGGCCGGTCCGATTTATACATCGAAAAATTTCTCCACCCGGGCATCGCCTATTACAGCAACCTGCACGGCATAGAATGGCAAAAGGACGACCTGCCCGACTTCGCCGCCCTGCTGACGTCTCCCGATAAGGCCTATATCGTCATGACCAAGACGTCCTTCCTCAAGCTCAATCAAACGGTGCCCGAACTGCGGCAATACGGCATGGCGGCAGATCTGCCGGCTCAAGTCATTCTCATCAATCATCCATAGGAGGTATGCAATGAAACACCGCCCTGTATTTTTCCTGCTCGCCGTCCTCTGCTTCCTGTTTCTGCTCCTCGGCAACAGCCAGCTGGCCGTCACCGACCCCGTCGAGTCCAACTACGCCCTGACGGCAAAGGAAATGGTCTTGTCCGGCGACTGGATTTCTCCGCAGATTTACGGCACGTACTGGTTCGATAAGCCTATTTTTATCTATTGGATGCTGTGTATTTCCTACACGCTGTGCGGCTTTACGGATTTCGCCTCCCGCCTGCCCGGCGCCCTCTTCGGCACGGCGTCGGTCGTGCTGGCGGCATGGTATATGCTGCGCCGCACGGGCCGCATGACGGCCGCCCTCATCGTGGCTGCCATGACCGTGACATCTCTGGCCGTCTGGGCCATCAGCCATTCCATTATTACCGACCAGATGCTCTTCTTCTTCACGTCGGCGGCCATGTTCTTCGCCTATATCGGCCTGACGGAGGGGAAAAAATGGTACGTCGTCGCCGCCTACGTCATGGCCGGATTCGCCGTGCTGACCAAGGGCCCCGTCGGCATCGTCCTGCCGGGAACGTTCCTCCTCGTCTTCATCGCCTTGCGCCGCAATACGCAGTATATCAAGCGCCTCTTTCCGCCTGCCGGCATCGTCCTGTTTCTCCTCGTCGTCCTGTCCTGGTACGGCACGATGTACGCCCGCCACGGCTCGGCTTTTATCGACGGCTTCCTGGGATTTAACAACGTCGTGCGGGCTACCGTATCGGAGCACCCGGAAATGAACGTCTGGTATTACTACGTCGTCCTCGTTCCCGTCAGCCTGCTGCCCTGGACCGGCCCCTGCCTGTACGGCCTGTGGAAACGGCGCGGCTGGACGGACGAATACGTCTTCATGACCGTCTGGGCCGTCGGGACCATCCTCTTCTACACAGCCATGGCGACGAAATACCCGACCTACGCCTATATCGCCAATATGCCGCTCCTGTACCTCGGCGCATTGGCCGTCATGGATCTCCAGGAAAAGAGCTCGCGCAAACGCTGGACAATCGTCACTGGCCCGGCTCTCTTCTTCTGGCTCCTGTTTTTGGGAGCGGCCCTATTCGCCAAGCCCGGCGCCGTCGTCCTGGGAGACCTGTTCTGGCTCATCGTCTTCATTCCCCTGGCCATGGCAATCCTCGTCTTCTCCCAATGGCAGAAGGCCCTGCCGGCGATTCCCATCGTCATCACAGCCGGCACCATGGTCATATACGGGCTTCTGACCTTCCAGGTATTGACGCCCTTTTACGAATACCGCTCGTCGTCAGCTCTCATCGAAGCCTCGTCGAAGTTCCCCGGCCAGATATATTTCTTCGAAGAATACCGCACGTCCTTCGTCTATTACACGGACAAGGGCGCCGTCTGGACCGCGCCGGCCAGCTTTGACGAAAACGCCCGCCTGAAACGGGACGCCGTCTGGTCGAAAAAGCATCTCTTCCCGACGGAAGAAGAACGCACCGTCATGGATAAGCTGCAGCGCCGCGAAGCCCTGACCCTCATCGTGCCGCGGAGCCGGTACGACGATTACGTCGCATCGCCCTTCTTCCCCCTGACCCGCCAGCTGGGAAAATTCGGCACGTACACCGTGTTTACTACCTTATAGGAGGCCCCTATGTCTACGATTGAAACCTTTCTCTCTTCACTGCGGCAGTATGAAGGCGACGGCGTGTATAATCCCTGGCGCGATTACGACGAGCGCTGCGACTGCGGCCCCGACGCGCCTCTCATCCGCAGCCGCCAACTGACGGACTACCTGCGCCGCCGTATCGGCCGCGCCAAATACCTCTTCGTCGCCGAAGCTGCCGGCTATCAGGGCTGCCGCTTTACAGGCGTAGCTATTACGTGCGAGCGCATGCTTCTGAACGCGCACAAGCAGGTGACCAGCGCTATGGTCCTGGGCTACGACGGCCAGCGGACAAGCCGCCCCGACTGCCCCTTTATGACCAGCAACCCCCAGCGGCGGCAGGGCATGAATGAACCGACGGATACATACGTATGGGGAGCCATTCTGGACAACGGCCTTTCGCCGGACGACGTCATCCTCTGGAATATATTCCCCTTTCATCCCCACAAAGATTCGCCCTTCAGCAACCGCACGCCGACAGACGCCGAGCTGGCCGCAGGCCTTACGTACACGCAGGAGCTCTTAGGCCTGTGCCGCCCCGATATCCTCATCGGAGCCATCGGCCGCAAATCGGCCCTCATGCTGGAAGAAAAAGGCCTGGCCGCCGCCGTCATGCGCCATCCGGCCAACGGCGGAGCCGGCTTATTCCGGCAGCAATTTGCCCAATGGATTTCTGAAAACGCTCGCCCGTAATTGCGGCCGGGCGTTTTTTTATGCCCAAAGGAAATTCTTTATCTCTTTATTACAGTAAATCATCGTTACTTTACAAAAATATATTAGGTATTTTTATATATTTTCCGTAAATTATTCAAAAAGCCATTGCATTTTTATTATTAATTGTTTATAATTGAACGTAAACCTGTAGGCGGGCCCTGGATTCTGCGCACGTGCGGTTTTCCGGCTCGTTTTTTAGTATGAAGGGGGAACTATGTATGTATAAAAAACTGCGCGACCTGCCGGAACCGCAAGGCTTGTACGACCCGTCGTTTGAACACGACGCCTGCGGCATCGGCATCGTCGCAAATATACGAGGCAAAAAATCGTACGACATCATCGACGACGCCCTCACGATCTTGGAAAATCTGAAGCACCGCGGCGCAGAAGGAGCCGACGCCCAAAGCGGCGACGGCGCGGGGATACTCATTCAGATTCCCCACGAATTCTTCTGCCGCGAATGCGAAACCCTGGGATTCTCCCTGCCTGCCGAAGGCGAATACGGCGTCGGCATGATCTTCGCCCACCGTTATGAAGAATTCCGCAAGAAACAGATGGAGGCCTTCTCGGACATCGTCCGGGCCGAAGGCCTGTCTATTCTGGGATGGCGCGACGTTCCCGTCGACGAAAGCCTGATCGGCAATATCGCCAAGACGACTCGTCCCCATTTCCTGCAAGTCTTCATCCAAAAGAGCCCGTCTATGACCAACCAGATGGACTTTGAACGCAAGCTGTATATCATCCGCAAGCTGGCCGAAAAGGCCATCGTCCCCATCAGCCAGGAAAAGGGGACCGATTTCTACATCGCCAGCCTGTCATCGCGGACGATCGTGTACAAGGGCATGCTGACGTCGGTCCAGCTCCGCCATTTCTACCTCGATTTGTCCGACCTGGACGTCACGACGTCTATGGCCCTCGTCCACTCGCGGTTCAGCACCAATACCTTCCCCAGCTGGGCCAGGGCCCATCCGAACCGCTACATCGTCCACAACGGCGAAATCAATACGATCCAAGGCAATATCAACTGGCTCAACGCCCGCGAAAGCAAATCGAAATCGGAATTCTTCCCCGATATGGAAAAGGTATTCCCTGTCGTCGATGCCACGGGCAGTGACTCGTCCATGTTCGACAACTGCCTAGAATACTTGTACATGACGGGCCATTCCCTGCCCCACGCCATGATGATGATGATTCCTGAGCCGTGGGAACGGGACCCCCTCATGAGCGAAGAAAAGCGGGATTTCTACCGCTATCATAACTTCATGCTCGAGCCCTGGGACGGCCCGGCGGCTATCGGCTTCTGCGACGGCACGGTCATCGGCGGCATGCTGGACCGCAACGGCCTGCGCCCGGCCCGCTACTACGTCACGCGGGACGACCGGGTCATTGCCAGCTCCGAAGTCGGCGTCGTCAACATCCCGGCCGACGAAATCCTCTACAAGGGCCGGCTGGAACCGGGCAAGATGCTCCTCGTCGACACGAAGGAACAGCGCATCATCGACGACGACGAAATCAAACGGCAAATCGCCACGGAGCATCCCTACCACCAGTGGTACGAAGAGCACATCGTCCATCTGGACGACCTGATGAACAACCAGCTCATCACGGACAACGACACCCTGATTCCCTACGACCTGAAGGAGCAGGAAAAAGTCTTCGGCTATACTCAGGAAGACATGGACAAGGTCATCCTGCCCATGGCCCGCGACGGCAAGCAGCCCATTGATTCCATGGGCGTCGACGTGCCCCTGGCCGTCCTCAACGACAAGCCCCAGCTCTTGTACGATTACTTCAAGGAAAACTTCGCCCAGGTCACCAACCCGGCTATCGACGGCGTCCGCGAAAACATCGTCATGGCGACGGCCGTCATGGCCGGCAACGTAGCCAACATCATGGACCCCAACGAAGAAGCCACGGCGGCATTGTACTTAAAAACGCCGCTCATTACGAATGAAGAAATGGCCGTCGTCAAGTCCCTCATGTCGAAGAAGCTGCGGGCCGCCACGCTATCCATGCTCTATCCGGTCAACAGCGGTGCCGAAGGCATGGAAACGGCCATCGAATCCTTGTGCATCGACGCCTTGAAAGCCATAAAGAACGGTGCCAATATCCTCGTCCTGTCCGACCGTGGCGTCAACTCCCGCATGGCCGCCATTCCGGCCCTCCTGGCCTCGGCAGCACTGCACCACTACCTCATCGACAAGACGGTCCGCTCCGACGTCGGCCTCATCCTCGAATCGGGCGAACCGCGGGAAATCCACCACTTCTGCACGCTCATCGGCTACGGCATCACGGCCATCAACCCCTACATCGCCCTCGAATCCATCAAGGAACTAATTCTCAAAGGCAAGCTGGGCAAGATGACTTATGAAAAGGCCCGCGACAACTACATGGACGCCGCCGTCAAGGGCATCCTGGCCGTCATGTCCAAGATGGGCATTTCTACGGTCCACAGCTACCACGGCGCGCAGATTTTCGAAGCCGTCGGTATCAAGCAGGACCTGATCAATAAGTATTTCTGCAACACGCCGTCGCGCATCGAAGGCATCGGCATCACGGAAATCGCCAGGGAAAACGCCCTGCGCCACGAAACGGCCTACGGCTCCGACGACGCGCTGGAACGGGGCGATTTCTACCAGTACCACAAGGGCGGCCAGCCTCATATCATCGACCCCGAAGCGGTCCGCCTGCTGCAGAAGGCCTGCAAGGAAAAGAATTACGATATCTATAAGGAATATGCCGAGCGGGTCAATACGTCTTCCATCTTCCGCCTCCGCGACCTTCTGGAATTCGAATATCCCGCCGGCTGCAGCATTCCCATCGAAGAAGTCGAATCGGTCGACTCCATCGTCAAGCGGTTCCGCACCGGCGCCATGAGCTACGGCGCACTCAGCAAGGAAGCCCACGAATGCATCGCCACGGCCATGAACCGCCTCGGCGGCATGAGCAACACCGGCGAAGGCGGCGAAGACGCAGCCCGGTTCAGCACAGAAACGAACGACAAAATCAAGCAGGTCGCCTCGGCCCGCTTCGGCGTGACGAGCAACTACCTCATCCACGCCGACGAGCTGCAGATCAAATGCTCCCAAGGCGCAAAGCCGGGCGAAGGCGGCCACCTGCCGGGCAGCAAGGTCTACCCGGATATCGCCAAGACGCGTCACGCCACGACGGGCGTCGCCCTCATTTCGCCGCCGCCCCACCACGACGTCTACTCCATCGAAGACCTGGCTGAGCTCATCTTCGACCTTAAAAACGTCAATCCCAAAGCCCGCGTCGGCGTCAAGCTCACGTCGGGAGCCGGCATCGGCACCATCTCGGCCGGCGTCGTCAAGGCAAAGGCCGACAACATCGTCGTCAGCGGCTACGACGGCGGCACGGGCGCGTCGCCGCGGACCAGCCTGCGCCACGCCGGCCTGCCCTGGGAAATCGGCTTGGCCGAAGTGCAGCAGACCTTGCTTCTCAACAAGCTGCGCGACCGCGTAAAGGTCGAAGTCGACGGCAAGATGCTCACCGGCCGGGACGTCGCCATCGCCGCCCTGTTCGGCGCGGAAATCTTCGGCTTCGGCACAGCTCCGCTCCTGACCATCGGCTGCCACATGCTCCGCGTGTGCCACCTCAACACCTGCCCCTACGGCGTCTGCACACAGGACGAAAAGCTGCGCAAGCGCTTTAAGGGCAAGCCGGAATACATCGTCAACTTCATGCGGTTCGTCGCCCAGGACCTGCGGGAAATCATGGCCCGCCTCGGCTTCCACACCATCGACGAAATGGTCGGCCGCTACGACTGCCTGAAGCAAAAGCAGCACGTCCCCAACTGGAAGGCTGCGACGGTCAACCTGAAAAACCTCCTCTTCCGCCCCTATACGGACGCTTCCGTAGGCCACCACTGCACCATGGACCAGGACCACGGCATCAACGCTACCCTGGATATGTCCAAGCTCATCCGCATGTGCCGGCCGGCGCTGGAACAGAAAAAGCACATCTGCGCCCGCCTGCGCATCCAAAACACGGACCGCGTCACCGGCGCCCTCCTGGGCAGCGAAATCACGCGGCGCTACGGCGAAAAGGGGCTGCCGGAGGATACGATCAGCCTGTCCTTCGTCGGCTCTGCCGGCCAAAGCTTCGGCGCCTTTATCCCCAAGGGCCTGACCTTGTCCCTTGAAGGGGACGCCAACGACTACGTCGGCAAGGGCCTGTCCGGCGGCAAGATCATCGTATCGCCGCCGCGGGGCTCCGTCTTCCCGGCTGAAGACAACATCATCATCGGCAACGTCGCCTTCTACGGCGCGACGAGCGGCGAAGCCTACATCAACGGCACGGCAGGCGAAAGGTTCTGCGTCCGCAACAGCGGCGCGACAGCCGTCGTCGAAGGCGTAGGCAACCACGGCTGCGAATACATGACTGGCGGCCGGGTCCTTATCCTCGGCAGCACGGGACGCAACTTCGCCGCCGGCATGTCCGGAGGCATCGCCTATGTCTACGACTTAGAGCCGGCCAAGTGCAACCCCGACCTGGTCAAGCTGGAAGACCTGACCGACCCGGACGAACAGCAGTTTGTCAAATCGCTTCTGGAAAAGCACGTCGCCTACACGGACAGCAACCTCGGCCACATGCTGCTGGAAAACTGGGAAGACACCGTATCGCGGATTACGAAAGTCATCCCCGAAGCGTACGAAGAAATGGTCTCCCTCATCGCCCAGGCCCAGGCCGAAGGCCACAGCGAAGAAGAAGCCCATATGATCGCCTTCGAACAGAAACACGGCAAGAAAAAGTAAATATGCTTATTGCAGCGACAGCCGCCTGATACAGGCGGCTGTTTTTCGTCTGCCGTCTGCAGCGCTTTGACAATTCTGCATTTACCTTTAGTCAATACGTCGTAGCTTTTTTGGTTATTCCCCAGCAGAGACGGGCACCTTACAATATAGATATACACAGTTTTTCAATCGTCATAGCAAAAGGAGCGACAAACATGAACACAGTAACCCTCAACAACGGCGTCGCAATGCCCATACTCGGCCTCGGCGTATTTCAAATAGACGACGCGTCCCGCTGCGAACAAATCGTACGGGACGCCCTGCGCGCCGGCTACCGCCTCATCGACACGGCCGCCGCCTACGGAAACGAAGAAGCCGTCGGCCGCGCCGTCAAGCGAAGCGGCATTCCCCGCGAAGACATCTTCATCACGACGAAGGTCTGGGTACAGGACTTCGGTTATGAACAGACGAAGCGCGCCGTCGCCGCTTCCCTGCAAAAGCTGGACATGCCCTACGTCGACTTAGTACTGCTCCATCAGCAGTTGTCCGACTATTACGGCTCGTGGCGGGCATTGCAGGAATTGTGCCGCCAAGGAACCATCCGGGCTATCGGCGTTTCCAATTTCTATCCCGACCGGCTGGCCGACCTCTGCGAAAACGCCGACATCCTTCCGGCCGTCAACCAGATCGAATGCCATCCCTTTTACCAGCGCGCCTACGACCTGGAGGTCATGAAAAAGCTGCACGTCGCGCCTATGGCCTGGGGTCCCTTCGCCGAAGGCGGCCACGACATTTGGAATAATCCCGTCCTGAAAGGCATCGCCGCAAAGCACGGCAAAACCGTCGCCCAGGTCGCCCTGCGCTTTACCCTCCAGCGCGGCGTCATCGTCATTCCCAAGACGGTTCACAAGGACCGGCTCATCGAAAACATGGACGTCAGGGACTTCGAGCTCGACAGCGAAGACATGTCCCAAATCGCCGCCCTGGACACGGGACGCACGGAAATCATCGACCACTTGAACATCGATGTCGTCCAGTTCTTAAACCGTCATAAAATTCACGAGTAAACAGAAAGGATACATCATGAAAACGATTTTACTAGTCAACGCCAGCCCCAGAGCCAAGGGCAACTCGGAAATCATCACTCAAAATTTAGCGGAAGATCTGAAAGACCAGCGCGTCGTCGTCTTTACCATGCGGGACAAAGACTGCCGGTACTGCAAAGCCTGCGGCGCCTGCCAGGGAACGGAGGGCCAACGCTGCGTGCAGGACGACGACATTACGAAATTGCTGCCAGTCATCGAGGCCTGCGACGCCATTGTCGTCGCCACTCCCATTTACAACCAGCAGGTATCGTCGCTGGCAAAGCTGTTTATCGAGCGGTTCTACCCCTGGTTCGATTTCAGTAAAAAGGGCATGTCCAATACGGCGAAATACGGCAAAAAAGCGGCCCTCGTCTGCTCCTTCTGGGACAGCCCCAAAGAGGAGGTAAAAAAATATGCCGATTGGACAGTGAGCGGCTTTTGCCAAATAGGAGCCGAACAATTTCAAACCCTCATCTTCAACCATATCCCCAATGCCGGCGACGTCGCAAACCGGCCCGATTACTTAGAACAAGTGCATCAGCTCGCCTGCTGGCTGAACGAATAACCTGTATACCAAGGAGGATACTCAGATGGAATACATAACCTTACGTGATGGAAATACTATCCCCGCCGTCGGATTCGGCGTATTTCTCATCCCCAACGACGGCAGCACCTACGACGCCGTGACGAAGGCCCTGCATCTCGGCTACCGCCACATCGACACGGCGGCGGCCTATTTCAATGAAGACGAAGTCGGCAAAGCCGTCCGTGACAGCGGCATCCCTCGTGACGAACTCTTCATCACCAGCAAGCTCTGGCTTCAGGACTACGGCTATGACGCCGCCTGCAAGGGCATCGACGCGTCCTTGAAAAAGCTGGGCCTCGACTACGTGGACTTGTATCTGATTCATCAGCCCTACGGCGACGTGCCCGGCGCATGGAAAGCCATGGAAGACGCCCAAAAAGCCGGAAAAATCAAATCCATCGGCGTCAGCAACATGACGCCCAACATTTGGAACCATTTCGTCCCCCAGTTCGACACGATGCCGGCAGTTAATCAAGTCGAATGCCATCCCTTCTTCCAGCAGAAACAGCTTCGTGAAGCATTAGATACCTGCGGCACAGCACTGGAAGCCTATTTCCCCTTAGGCCACGGCGACGAAGCCCTTCTCACCCATCCCCTCGTCACGGCCCTGGCCCATAAATACAATAAGACAGCCGGCCAAATCATCCTGCGCTTCGAAGTACAGGAAGGCTTCGTCGTCCTGCCGAAGTCGACCAATCCTCAGCACATGGCCGACAATATCGCCATCTTCGATTTTTCCCTGACCGACGAGGACATGGTGCGGATACGCGGCCTCGATACGGGAAAGGGCAGCCACGACCCGGAAACGCCGGGCATGGGCGACATGCTGCTGAATGCGTATAAGGTACATGAGTGAAGTCAACGCAATATGCGTTCAATCCTAAGAACTATTTACCAGCATAGTCTTACAAGTAACCCATACTTCTCCATACAGCACACAGGGCCGGCCCCGCAAGGACCGACCCTGTGTGTCATATATCATATTTTATTCTGCCGAGCCGGCAACGTGCCGCCGAATGATGTCGATAAATCCCCGCACTGCCTCAGACGGTTTCCGGGCATATAAAATCCCGTAGGAAACGCCGTAATCCAAATCGACGAGGGGCAGCGTAATCAGCGAGGGATGCACGCCTGCCCAGGCGTCCAGCGTCAAGAGGGGCAAGCCCTGCTGCCCGCAGAGATTGAACGTATCGACGTCGTAATAATAGCTTGCCTCTTCGATGATAATCTGGGGATGCTCCCGCTTCAGCAGGCGATGAAACTCGTCTATCTGCTCTGTATCGCCGCTTTTTACCATGACGACGCGCTCGCCGTGAAGGTCGTCCAGCGTCAGGGTCTTCCGCGACGCCAGGCGATGGCCTTCAGGAAGGGCGATGCAGAACCGATACGTCCCCAAGGGCAGGTAATTGGCCCTGGCCTGCATGCTGCGGGAGTTGAAGGAGCCCACTAAGACGTCGATGCGGTCGCCCAGGGAAGTGATGACCGACAGAATCTGTTCCTTCGTATCTTCATAGGGGACGATGCGGAACGTATAGTTCCCATAGGTTTCGCGCAGCGGAGCCCACAGGTCCGTCAGCACCTTGCTGGGGTTGAGCAGGGAAGATCCGACGCGGATCGTCACGCCGTCCCGGCCGCCGGCCTGCTTCGCCCGGGTCACGGCGTCGGCGGCATAGGCCTGCAGCTTCAGGCCGTCTTCATACAGGGAGCGGCCTGCCGCCGTCAGCGAAACGCCCTGATTGTTCCGCATCAGCAGCGTAAGGCCCAACCGCCGCTCCAGGGCGTTCATCTGCTTCATGACCGACGCCGGCGTGACGAAAAGGCGCTGGGCAGCCTTGGCAAAACTGCCGCTGTCTGCGACTTGTAAAAAGACTTGCAGCTGTTGACTCAGCACGATGTCATCCTCCCCTTCTGTGTAGTACACGAATTGTAGCACGCCCCTTAGCAGAGGTCAAGAAATTGGTATCGTTTATTCCCGTTTCCGTCAAGGTATGCTATACTGATTAAACATACACGTGAAAGGAAGTTTGTTACAGTATGGCTCTATCGTCTCTTTATAAAGGCATTCTATACTGCGTCCTCGGCGCCGTCACCTGGGGCGTCAACGGTACGGTCAGCCAATATCTCTTCACCCACTACGTCGTCGACTCGGCCTGGATTACGGCGCTGCGCATGATTGCCGCCGGCGTCGTCCTCCTAGTCCTGTTTTTCCCGAAGCAGCGGAACGCCTTTTACGGCATGTTTCACGACCCGGCCAGTCTCCGCAATCTTCTCCTCTTGTCGATTTTCGGACTCCTGCTCTGCCAGTATTCCTATTTGACGGCCATCAAATATTCCAATTCGGCAACGGCGACGGTACTTCAGACCCTCAACGTCGTCCTCATGTCCTTTTTCCTGGCCGTCCGCTTCCGCCGCAGGCCGTCGGCCCGCGAGCTCGTCTCCGTCGCCCTGGCCGTTCTGGGCGTATTCCTCGTCGCGACGAACGGTAACCCGTCGACGATGGTCCTGTCTCCTCAAGGGCTGACATGGGGCCTCATCGGAGCCGTCGGCTGCGTCGCTTACCCCACCCTGTCCCAGGGCCTGGCCATCCAGTGGGGCGCCGTGCCGGTCAACGCCGCAGGCATGATTATCGGCGGCTCCGCCCTCTGCCTGGGCGTGCAGGCCTGGGGCATGACGCCGGAGCTGGACGCCGTCGGCTGGCTCACCGTCGCCTTTATCATCCTCGTCGGCACGGCCTTGTCCTTTACGCTCTTCGTACAGGGCATCCGCCTCGTCGGCCCGATGAAATCCACCCTCATCGGCACGCTGGAACCGGTAACAGCGGCCGTCGTCTCTGCCGCCTGGCTGGGCACGGCCTTCCACCCCGTCGAGCTCGCCGGCTTCGTCTGCATCCTGGCCACGGTCTTCCTCATCGTAGTACAGTGGCCTTCCCGGTAATGTAAAGGAGGATTCCCATGCCTGCCAATACCTTCGACATCAGACACAGCATCCGCATCGCCGGAGCCTTCATCGCCTAGGTCATCGGCTCAGGGTTCGCTACGGGCCAGGAAATGCTGCGGTTTTACGCCAGCTTCGGCCTTTATGGGTACGGGGCTGTCGCCGTCAATTTAGTCGGCTTTTTAGGAATGGCCTACTTGCTGATGCGGACAGGCTTCGAACACAAAAAAGAACCGGGCTTTAATCACTTTCAATTTTTCTGCGGCCAAAGGCTCGGCCTCGTCTATACGTGGCTCATCATCGCCACGCTGATCCTGCTCATGCCGGTCCTCGTCGCCGGCGCAGGAGCGACCTTGTACGAATATTACCGCGTGCCCCAGCCTCTCGGCTCCGCCGTCATGACCGGCTTGCTGCTGGCGGCCTACCTCATGGGCTTCGAGCGCCTCATCCAGGTCATTTCCTCTATCGGGCCGGTTATCATCGTCTTTTCTTTAGCCATCGGCTGCGGCGCCATCGCCGCCGATTACGGCCAATTTTCCCAAATAGAAAGCTATGAATCAGCCCTCACCCCCTATCAGGCGGCGCCCAACTGGTTTCTGAGCGCCGTCCTGCACCTGAGCCTGAATTTCTTTCCGCCCAGCATGTACTTCACCCGCCTGGGCGTCTCCGCCACTTCCAAGCAAGAGCTGCGGGCCGGCGCGTTCCTGGGTGCCTTCGTCGTCATCCTCTGCATCGCCGTCATGACCACGGCTATCCTGCTGAACGGCAATGCCGCCGCAGGACTGGACATCCCCGTCCTGTACCTGGCGCAAAAACTCCATCCCCTGTTGGGCGCGGCCTTTTCCATCACGCTGCTCCTGGGCATCTTTTCCTCGTCATCCGTCATGATGTGGTCCATCTGCAGCCGCGTCACCTGCTGGGGAAAACAAGGCAACGTCGCCTTTGCCGTTGCCGTCGCCCTGTTTACCTACGTTGTCAGCCTCTTTTCCTTTGGCCACTTAGTCGCTGTCCTCTATCCGGCCATCGGCTACGCTGGGCTTCTCTTTATCGCCTGCGTAGTATACAAAAATTTCAAAACATAAGATATGCAAAACAGCGTATGTCCATTCTCTTTTTATCGGACATACGCTGTTTTTTACGCCATAAATAATATTCTATAAAGTGCAGCGGCTCAGTGGTGGGCCGGCGCCGGAACGGCTTCCGCTGCGGCGGCCTTCCGCGCTTCTATGGCGTCCATCTTGCGGGCGAAGATACCAGCCAGAATCGAACCCGTGACCTGGTGAATAGCCGCGCCGATAGCCGCGGGAATCGCCACGGCGGGAGCAAAGAATACCGACACGAGGGAAATAGCCAGGGCGTCGTTCTGCATGCCTACTTCCAGCGTAACAGAATGGCGCTGACGCTGTCCCAGGCCCAGCTTGCCCGTCACGAAGTAGCCGATGCCGAAGCCGAACAGGTTATGAGCCAATACGATGAGGACCATGAAGAAGCCCAATTCCAAAATCTTCGCGCCGTTGATGGCGATGACGCCGCCGACGATGGTCAGCACGCCGAAGGCCGAAATGAGGACCAGTACCTTGGACAACGAAGCGATGTGCTTTTCACCGATGATCTTGTGAACGATCAGGCCGGCAGCCAGCGGCACGAGAATTACCTTCATGACGGTCATGGCCATGGCCAAGAACGAGACTTCGACCCACTGGCCTGCCAGGGCCCAGACGATAAAGGGCATCATAATCGGCGCCAGCAGCGTCGAAACCGTCGTAATCGACACGGCCAGGGGGACGTCGCCCTTGGCCAGAAAGCTCATGACGTTAGACGCCGTGCCGCTGGGGCAGGAGCCGAGCAATACCATGCCGACGGCCAGTTCCGGCGTCAGGTCAAAGGCCAGCACCAGGGCATAGGCTACGATAGGCATAATCGTGTAGTGAGCCGTGCAGCCGATGAGCACTTCCTTCGGCCGCTGGATGACCAGCTTGAAATCCTTGGCGTGCAGGGTCATGCCCATGCCGAACATGATGATGCCGAGAAGCGTAACCGTATGGGGCACGGACCACAAAAACGCGCCGGGCATGAAGTACGCCCAAAGGACGACCAAGAAGACGATATACGTCAAATACCGTCCAACAAATCCACTCAGCATTCCAATCCATTTCATCATACAAAAAACCCCTTTCTGTACCCCTATCTTACGTATAACGAACAGCAAAACGGCGATTGGCGAAAAAAAAATACTTTGCCTCAAAAAGAGACAAAGTATCATATACTCTGCGGTACCACTCTTGTTGCCCGTCGGGACCCCTCGTCGGCATCTCCGGAAAATCCTTTTAATGCCCGGCATGATAACGGATGCCTGCCGGCTGCGTCTACTAACTGGAAAGATAAGCGTTCGGGCAGCTGCTCCTGGGCGACTTCCTGCAGCGCTTCCATCCCGCCTCTCAGCATACGGCCGGTTCTCTGTAATTTCTGCGGCAGCAGTACTATTCCCAATCAACACTGTTTTGTATTCGTTGAAGCTTATTATACGCTTAAATCCTTCAAAGTCAATACATTTTTAAAATTTTACGAAGTTTACTAAATAAATTAATCGTTTAACTTTATATTTTAAAGTCAGTAAAACGTATCATCTATCCGGCAGCGCCGAAGGGCGGAGGCCCGTCAATCCTTGTTCAGCTGCTCGTCGAGCATATCCTGGCTGACGTCGTCCAGCTCGCTCAGCAGCTTGATCTTCAAGCGCGTAATGCGGAGATTTTCCACTTCTTCCACGTAAATTTCCGCCTTGGGCAGCTTGACCATCTGGCCGGCTTCGGGCTGCGTGTTGAGCTGCGTGTAGACCCAGCCGCCGATAGTATCGCACTGCTGGTCTTCCAGCTCCAGCTCGAACAAGTCGTTTACGTCTTCCAGCAGCATCTTGCCATCGACGGAGTAGATCTTATCGGTCTTTTCCTCTACCTCCGGCCGTTCCTCGTCAAATTCGTCCTGAATATCACCGACGAGCTCTTCCAGGATATCTTCGATCGTCACCATGCCGGCCGTACCGCCGTACTCGTCGATGAGGACAGCCAACTGCTTCCGTTCCTTCTGGAGCTGGCGCAGGAGCTTGCTGATAGGCATGAAGACCGGCACTTCCAGCACGTCGCGGGCCAAGGTCCGCAAGTCCGATTTTTTCCCGTCCTTCAAAGACCGCAGGAGGTCCTTGATGTGCAGGAACCCGATGATGTGGTCCTTGTCGCCGTCGCAGATGGGGTAGCGGGTCATGCGCTCGTTCAGGGCCGTCTCGACGCAGTCGTCGAAACTGTCGTCCAGATACAGGCAGACCATATCCGTACGGGGCACCATGATCTCGCCGGCGCTGCGGTCGGAAAAATCGAAGACGTTGTCGAGATAGGTCAGCTCGCTTCTGTCGATATAGCCGTATTTATAGCTTTCCTTCATCAAAATGCGGATTTCTTCTTCGTTATGAGCTTCTTCCGCCTCGCTGGCAGCCTGTATGCCCATGCGGCGCAGCGTCCAGTTGGCGATATGGTTCAGCGTCCAGACGGCCGGGTACATGAGCTTGTTAAACAGAATCAGCGGGCGCGATACGAACAACACCACGGCTTCGGTCTTCTGAATCGACAGGGATTTCGGCACCAGCTCGCCCAATACGATGTGCAAGGCCGTAATCAGGGAAAAGCCGACGATAAAGGCCAGCGTGTGCTCCAGCTGTACGGGCACCTGGAAAAAATGAAACACCGGCGCCAGCATCTTGGCCACGGCAGGCTCGCCGATCCAGCCCAGCCCCAGGGAGGCCAGGGTAATGCCCAGCTGCGTCACCGACAGGTAGGCGTCCAGATGCTCCGTCACCGTGCGGGCGTATACGGCGCTCTTATTCCCTTCCTTAAGCAGCGTATCGACTCGCGACGGGCGCATCTTGACGATGGAAAACTCCGACGCTACGAAGAAACCGTTCAGCACGACTAAGGCTAAAATCAAAATGATGTTGAAAGTTATCTCAAAATAATCCAAGTACAGCGTTTCCCGAAGGAAACAGTCACCTCCGCTCAAAAAGCAAATAGTATTAAAAAGAAATATCATTTTTATTGTATCATATAACGCAAAGGCTTCAAAGGGGCGGTACGATTATAAATTTGCATAGCTGTCCTCAGGCGGCGTGATTCTTTGTCCCTGCCATTTCCTGCCATGGCCAGACCGAAAAAACTATTTGAAAATTTTACTTATATGCGTATAATTGTGTATAATATACATGAGAAAGGATGGTTTGCTTATATGATGATTGATAACGCAGAAGGCCTCGTATTCCGGCCGCCCAGCGAAGCGCGCAGCTTTATCCTGCGGGTGACTATCGGCTGTTCCCATAATATGTGCACGTTCTGTGCGATGTACAAAGATTCCAAATACCGCGTCCGTTCCCTCGAGGAAATCGACGGCATTATCGAGCGGGCCGCCCAGGCCTACCCCTTCGTGCGCCGCGTCTTCCTCGCCGACGGCGACGCCCTCGTCCTGCCGACGGACGATTTGATCCATATTCTGAAAAAATGCTATGCTACGTTCCCCAATATTAACCGCATCGGGGCCTACGCCACGCCGGCCGACCTGAACCGCAAATCGCCGGAAGACCTGAAGCGCCTGCGCGAAGCCGGCCTGGGCATCGTGTACATGGGCATCGAAAGCGGCGACGATGAAGTCCTGCGCCACGTCAAGAAAGGCACGACAGGCGCGCTGACTGTCAAAGCCGGCAAAAAGGCCCTCGACGCCGGCATGAAGCTGTCGGCCATGATCCTCATCGGCCTGGGCGGCAAGGAGCGGACAAAGGAGCACGCCCTCCATACGGCAGAAGTCGTATCGGCCATCAACCCGACCATGCTCAGCGCCCTGACCCTCATCATCCCCGGCAACGTGCCGCTGTACGAAGAAGTCGTCACAGGCAAGTTTACGCCTCTCACGGCCCGGGGCTTCCTCGAAGAGCTCCATATGATTCTGAGCCATACGGACATGAAAAATCCCTGCATTTTCCGCAGCAATCACGTGTCCAACCTTGTCCCCGTCGGCGGCACCCTGCCGATGGATAAGGACGCCATGCTGGCTACGCTGGAACGGTATATTCCCCGGGCCGACAACGTGCGTCCCCTCTTAAACGACACCGGTAATTTCTGATAGGAGGTCTTTCCTATGAAAAAGTTCCTGCTTCTCATCCTGGCATTGTTCACTATGACGGCGTCGGCCTTCGCCGCTGACAGCGAGCCGCGCTTTGACAACATGCGCACGGCCCTCATCGTATCTACGACGCAGCGGGGAGCCGAAGCGCAGTACATGCTGAAACGGCTGAGAGAACCGTTCCGCATCCCCTACTGGGACCGCGTAGAGGCGCAGGAACAGCTCGCTCCCGACGGCATTACCATCGACGCCATGCGGGCTTTATCGGAAAAATACAACGCCGACATCGTCGTCGTTCCCGTCGTCCAGACCTGGTATTGGCGGCAGTATCAATTCTTCTTCCGCTTCGACGGCGAAATCGTGACGGACTGCGCCTATTACCTCTCGGTCTACGCCTACGACCGCAAGCAGGACACGCTGAAGAGCTACAGCTCCCGCGGCCGCGAACGGGAATCGGCGTCTATCCTCAACAATCCTTACGAAATCTTAGGGAAGGCCATGGACGAAGTCCTGGCCAAGCTGCCGTACAAGCGGATTCCTACGGACATCGAAGCCGTCCGCGGCAGCATTTCCAAGCTGGACGTCAAGACGACCGAAGGCGGGGCAAAGATCATTACCAACGAACTGCCTATCCCCGTAACGCAATAACACGACAAAAAATCGGAGCAGACACTTTCGTCTGACTCCGATTTTTTTATTGCATCCTATTTTCCAAAGGCCCCTTCGACTCGTTTTAACAAGGCTGGAATATCCAATCCCTGCGGGCACTTGGCCAGGCATTGGCCGCAGTTCGTACAGGACGAAGCCGGGTCGCCGCGCTGGATCGGCGACATGGACGTCGTGTAGTCGAACATGGCCCGTTTTAAATCCTTGTGGAGCAAATAGTTGTTGTACACGTAGGCAAAGATATAGCCGATGGCTACGTTTTCCGGACAAGGAATACATTGATAACAGCCCGTGCAGTCGATATGACCCGGCGTTTCGCGGTAGGCCCGGATCGCCCGCCCCAGGGCTTCCCGTTCGTCCGGCGTCAGCATGTTGGGTTTGGCCTTTGCAGCGTACTGCAGGTTCGCTTCTACGTCCTTCATGGAGCCCATGCCGCTGACGGCGACGCTGACTTCAGGAATATCCCACAAGTAATCCAAGGCCCATTCGTTGTCGGGCTTATGGATGCCCGTCGAGGCCAGGGCCTCGCGCATGGACTCAGGAAGGTTCGCCAAAAAGCCCGTCCGCACCGGCTTCATGACGGCCAGGCCCATGCCGTTTGCCGCCGCATACTTCGGCCCCAATACGCCGGCTTCGTATTCGTAATCCAGATAATTATGCTGAATAAGGCAGAAATCCCAGTCCGCCGCTTCGACGACCTCCTTAAACAGCTCCAGCCGGTCGTGGAAGGAAAATCCCATGAAGCGGATTTTTCCCTGGGCTTTCAACTTTTCTATCTTTTCAATGAGGCCGAAGGGAATGACCTTTTCCTTCCAGCCGCGGTGCATGATCATGTGGATATGGTAAAAGTCGATGACGTCCGTGCCGATAGCCCGCCGCGATTCGTCAAACATCCTTTCGAAATCGTCAGGCGTCTCCATGATCCACCACGGCGACTTCGACGTGACGTATACCCGGTCGCGCCAGCCGTTGGCCAGGGCCTTGCCTACGGCCAGCTCGCTCTGTCCGCCCAGATACACCCGTCCCGTGTCGATGTAGTTGACGCCGCCGTCGATGGCCCGATGGACCATATCGACGGACTGGTTCATGTCGACGGTCTTGCCGTCGGCCAGCATGGGCAGGCGCAGCATGCCGAATCCCAAAGCCGATACCTTGACGCCGGTCTGGCCCATAGGCCGGTACTTCATCTTAGGATTGTAATTTAATATGTCTTTGCCGTCTTCTGCAACGCTTCCCGCCTTATCCTTGGCCAAGGCCGTCGGCCCCATGACCATGCCGGCGGCGACGGTCAGGGCCGCGCTTTTGAGAAAATCTCGTCGGTTCATCGCCATTTCCTTATCCCTCCAGTCCGAGTAAGTAGGCCGGATTCCGCCGCACCAGCGTATCGACGACACGCTGGGACACGCCGCCGTCCAGCAGCTCGCCGATGCAGGCCCGCATCCCTTCCGACGGGTCGGGCATGTTCGCCTGGCCCATATCGGTAGAAATAAAGCTCCGTTCCGGCGCGACGGAAACGTAATTCATAAAATCCCGGGCTGATTCCCGTTCATATTGGCTCATCGCCGTGCCGGCTCCCCACACGCGGGGCAGGTAGCACAGCTCGATATATGCGCCCAGATCGACGCAGCGCTTGATGTCATCGGCCGTCATGCGCCAAATCAGGGAATTGACATGGGTGACGACGAATTTATGTACGCCCACTTCCTTGGCCTTGGCCGCCATGAGCAGGCTCTCCTGAGGCGACGAATGGCCCGTCGCAAAGATGATGTCGTGGTCGGCGCAGATTTCCATGACCTGCACGACCTCCGGCAGGACCTTGCCGTCCTGGACGACGGGAATCCCCTGTCCCGCGCGGCCTTCGACGGCGTTAGGATATACGGCGGCCATCGTCGGCATCCAGATGCATTTGCAGCAGTGCCCTGTCGTTTCCACGGCCATCTTCGCCGCGTGGACGTTGATTTTGTCGCCGACGGCGTAATTCATGCAGAAGCTGCCGAACACTTCAAAATCCGGCAGGGACTGGCGGATGAGATAGGCCCGGTCGTGGCAGCTCCATTCGTTCGACTTGTACATGACGGCCCGATAGCCCAGCTTCTTGGCCTTGCAGGCGAAATCAAACTCATTGATGCACCGCTCCCGCACGTCCGGCGCGGCATGGATGTGGATGTCGCAGACTCCCTTCAATAATTCGTCCGCAGCGCCCTTCTCTTCTTCCATCGCCGCCGCAGCCGACGGGATGCCGCCGGCTACATTGGCCATGACCATGGCGCCGCCGGCTAATCCGGCTTTTTTCAAAAACTCCCGCCGCGTATATGTGAATCCCTCACGCATAGCAAGCTCCTCCTCATTTTATTACAGGTTAATACAAAACGTTATGTATATGGCAAGCAGTCGCCGTCCGGCGCCTTGCCTCTACCGATATTGTATCCCTTTCATGACAACGGGGCTAATGCTTGTTTCAAATAAAAAGAAATACGGCGCAAGCATTTTTACAGATCGGCAAGGTTCCATCTGTCTGGCGCCAATTAATTGTAGCTGGGCTGATGAAACAACGCTTCAAAGGCTTCCCGTTCGGCAACCCGGTCATAATAGGCCGCTTCCTGCTCCGGCGAATCGAAGGCCCGTACGGCATGATACGACGCGTTTTCCGAAGCAGTCTGGTTGGTATATCGTTCTTCAAAGGCCTGTCTTGCCTGTTCCTGCTGGTAATGGGCAGCTTCCTGTTCAGGTGAATCAAAGGCCGGCGCGGCGGCAAAGGCAGACGCGCTCATCAGGCATAATACGATAGCAGCCGTTACGTTTTTCATCATCGAATCTCTCTCCTTTAAATAAATAGTTAAGAAACTACACTAGTAATCCTAAAAATAAGGCTTTTAATTTTTTATTCTCCTTAGGATGACTTTAGTTTACACCCCGTTTTTTATTATGTCTAATGCCTATGTTTTATCGCTTAAAATACGATACGAGCATTTTTTTATTGTCCCAAATTCACTCCGCTCCCACTGAGGTCATCGCCATGACCAAACAGCCAAAGGGCATAGAAATACCCCGACAGCCT
Source organism: Megasphaera sp. An286 (assembly GCF_002163455.1). NCBI lineage: Bacteria > Bacillati > Bacillota > Negativicutes > Veillonellales > Veillonellaceae > Megasphaera > Megasphaera sp. An286. The sequence goes on from NZ_NFIY01000006.1 coordinate 64,629, forward strand.
GTTTCACGCAGACCATCGGGGTACTCATACGCTGCAGCATCTCCGCCGCCTACAGCCATATTTCTATGACGGAAAAGACGAGGAGAGCCGCCAATATCCAGTTTAAAAGGCGTTCGTAGTTTTTAAAGAAACGGTCCAGCGCCGCTCCGGCCAAGGCCCAGACAACATTGGATGCCGCGCAGGCCAGGCACATGACGATTCCCAGGCCGATGATGAGGCCTTCGCTCGTATATACGGGCAGGAGAAAGGACGTGTAGCCGATGAGCAGGAAGATCATGACCTTGACATTCGTAAAGTTCAGCAGCATGCCGGCCAGAAACCGTTTCCCCTTGTCGACGACCTTGCCGCTGCCGCCGCCTGCCGACGGCGCGAACATCTTATAGGTCAAAAATAAGATATACGCCGAGCCGACGGCCTTTAAGGGAATTTCTATCCACGGCAGGACCGCCTGCAAGGAATGAATGCATCCATAAATCACGCCGTTTAAGATAAAAAAGCTGACGAACAGCCCCCACAGCAGGGGCGCCGCGCCGCGAAAGCCGAGCCGCCGGCTTTCGGACATAGCCATGAGGTTATTGGGCCCCGGCGTAAAGGCCATGACGAAGGTATACGATAAAAATGCTATCAGTTCCATAGGGCACTCCCCTTCTCACGGCGTCTTACAGACACTCCTTGACCATCTTTATTTCGTATATCAGGTCTCCGTCAGGACGCCATTCCGTATTTTTCACTCGTTCCGTTATATGAAATCCTGCCCTCTCGTACAGGCGTATCGCGTCGGTCAGGGGCTCTGCCGACCAGAGCATGAGGCGGGTATATCCCATTTCCTTTGCCCCGTCTAACACCACCTTCATTAAAGCCGACCCGACGCCGCAGCGCCGGTAGTCCGGCTCCACTAAAAACAGCCGAACCTGCCCTTCGCCGGCCTCGCCGCTCTGGCAAAGCATGACGCTGCCAATCAGCCTGCCGCACTCGGCTACCCAAAGGGCTTCCCCCTCCTGCTGCGCGCCGGCAAACTCCACGGCGATCTTCGCGGCATACTCCGTAAAAGCCGGCCCCCAGCCGTATTCAGCCGGCAATGGGCGTCGGCGACGTACTGTTCTTCGCCGCGCCGATAGGGACGAACGATATACTTCATATTGCTATGGCCTCCTTTGCCTCTCTGTACTACAAGCATACCATACGATAGGTCAAAAAGAAATTTGACATTATTCATGCCCGGCCATAGAATGAAGTTATATCAGCAAACTGAAAGGATGAAGCGTATGACCTTGCAGCAATGTCGTTATATCATGGAAATCGAAAGGTGCCGTTCCCTCACGGAAGCGGCGAAACGCCTCTTCGTCACCCAGCCGAGCATTACGAAGGCCGTGCGAGAGCTGGAAAAGGAGCTGGGCATCACGATTTTAAAGCGAACGAACCGCGGCGTAGACTTTACGCCGGAAGGCAAGGAGCTGGCATCGTACGCCCGTCTCCTCGTCGAGCAGGCCGACGCCGTGCGCAGTCGGTTTGCCGGCAAGCACGAGCCGCCGCCGTTGAAATTGACCGTCGCCTCGCAGCATTACCATTTCGTTACGCCGGCTCTGGCCGCCTTGATCGGCGAGGTGGCCGATCGTTCTTATGAAATCGCCCTGCGCGAAGGAAAGGGAACGGACGTCGTCGAACAAGTCGGCTCCGGTGCGGCCTCCGTCGGCATCCTATGTGCTTCATCCCTCAACCAGGCCGTACTGGAGCGCAAGCTGGCCGCTCACGGCCTGGTCTTCACCCAGCTGGCGACGCTGCCGGAGCACGTCATCATCAGCAGACATCATCCCCTGTCGAGCTTTGCTTCCCTGCGTCCGGAGCAGCTCGCGCCTTACCCCTATATCACCTTCCGCAAGGACGATACGCTTCTCGATATTACGGAAAGCTATTTCACCCTCCGCCGCGCGTCCCGCCAAATCTTCATCGAAGACCGGGCGACGATGAACTACCTCATTGTCCATACGGACAGCTACTGCCTCGGCACGGGCTGCCTGAGCAAGGGCTTCATTCCGCCGGATATCGTCCCTGTCCCCCTGGACGTACCATGGAATCTCTGCGTCGGCTATCTGCAGCGGAAGGACGCCCTGCTGTCGGAAGAATGCCTGCTGTTCATCAGGCACCTGCGCCAGGCCCTGCAGGACTCGCTCCCCCTTCGGTCCTAACGTACAGATCATCTGCGTATATTGCCTACAACAAAGCCCCGGCTTCCGAGCGCCGGGGCTTGTCGTATATTCTGCAAAGAAAGGAATTATTTCAATACGGCTCCCGTATTAGCCGACGTAACCAGTCGGGCGTAACGGGACAGGTAGCCCGTCTTGACCTTCGGTTCCGGCTGTTTCCAGGCCGCCTTGCGGGCCGCCAGCTCTTCGTCGCTGACCAGCAGCTCCAGCTTGCGGTTCGGGATGTCGATGGAAATCATATCGCCGTCTTCGATGAGCGCGATAGGTCCCCCTTCCATCGCTTCCGGAGAAATGTGCCCGATGCACGCGCCCCGGCTGGCTCCGCTGAACCGGCCGTCCGTAATCAAGGCCACTTTCAGACCCATGCCTGTAATGACTGCCGTCGGGTTGAGCATTTCCCGCATCCCCGGGCCGCCCTTCGGCCCTTCGTAGCGGATGACCACGACGTTCCCTTCTTTAATGTCGCCGCCGATAATCGCCTTGATGGCTTCTTCTTCCGAGTCGTAACACTTGGCCGTGCCTTGGTAAACCAGCAAGTCCGGTTCGACGGCGCTTTCCTTGATGACCGCTCCGTCAGGAGCCAGGTTGCCAGAGAGGATAGCGATGCCGCCGCGGTTCATGTAGGCGTTGTCTACGCTGTGGATGACGTCAGGCCGTTCGATGTCTGCATGGGCGATGCGGTCGCCGATAGTTCCCGTCACGGTCTTGGCCTCCGTATGGATGATGCCCAGCTTCGTCAATTCCTTCATGACGGCGCTGATGCCGCCGGCTTCGTTTAAATCCTGCATGTGGTACGTGCCTCCGGGGCTCATCTTGCAGATGTACGCCGCCTTGCGGCTGATTTCGTCGAACTTCTGCAGCGGCAGGTCAATGCCCGCTTCGTGAGCAATAGCCGGCAAATGGAGTACCGTATTGGTCGAGCCGCCGATAGCCATGTCTACGGCAATGGCGTTTTCAAAGGATTCCACCGTCATGATATCCCGCGGGCAGATATTTTTCTTCACCAGCTCCATGACGACGGCGCCGGCTTTTTTCGCCAGCATTCGGCGGGCTCCGAAATAAGCCGCCGGAATGGTGCCGTTGCCAGGAAGGCCCATGCCCAGGACTTCGGTCATACAGTTCATCGTGTTGGCCGTGAAGATGCCGGCGCAGGAGCCGCAGCCCGGGCAGGCTTCGTGTTCCATCTGGTGCATTTCTTCCGGCGTCATCTGGCCCGATTCGACCTTGCCGGCCGCTTCGAACATGGTGCTGACGCTGATATCCTTTCCCTTATGGCGTCCGGCCAGCATGGGGCCGCCGCTGACGACAACTGTCGGGATATTGATGCGCCCGGCTGCCATGAGCATGCCCGGCACAATTTTATCGCAGTTTGGAATCATGACCAGGCCGTCAAAAGCGTGGCCGTTGGCGACGGCTTCGATGGAGTCGCAGATGAGCTCGCGGCTGGCAAGAGGGTATTTCATGCCGTCGTGGCCCATGGCGATGCCGTCGCAGATACCAATGGCCGGAAATTCGATAGGCGTACCGCCGGCGGCGGCAATGCCCAGCTTGACGGCTTCGGCGATTTCCCGCAGGTGCATGTGGCCGGGGATGATTTCGTTAAAGGCGTTGACCACGCCGATCAACGGCTTCTGCAAATCTTCGTCGCTGTAGCCCATGGCGTGAAACAAGGTGCGGTGGGCCGTACGGGTACTTCCTTTTTTTACTACGTCGCTTCTCATATCAACTATCCTTTCGTATATAGGGTATATTATCTCATGCGCATCTGCTTGACGGGGATGACGCCGCGGGACAAGGAAATCTGCCCCGTCCTGGCGATTTCAATGACCTCGTAGTCGTCGAGCATCCGCAGCAGCGCCTCGATATGGTCTTCCCGTCCCGTCAGGCGGAAAATCAGGGAGTCGCGCTGTACGTCGACGACCTTGGCGTGGAACAAGTTGGCAATATTGGTCAGCTCGTCCCGCACAGCCGGCGTATCGCATTTTACCTTGACCATAGCCAGCTCGTAGCTGACGAGAGGCGCGTCGTCCAGATTGACGACCTTGATGACGTCGATGAGCTTGGCCAGCTGGTTGACGGCCTGGTCGAGCTCCCAGCGGTTTTCAACGGATACGACGATGTTGATGCGCGTCACGTCCGGCTCTTCCGTATAGCCGGCGTTGATGCATTCGATATTGATGGCCCGGCGACTGATGAGGCCGGCCACGTGGGTGAGTACGCCCGGTTTATTATCGGCTAAAATAGCCAAGTGCTGTCTCATCATTGTGCTTCTCCTCCTAAGACCATTTCGTCCAGGCGCTTGCCGCCCGGCACCATGGGATATACGTTTTCATCGGCCGGAATGTAGACGTCCAGCAGCGCCGCTCCTTCAGCGGCAAAGAGCCAGTCCAGGCCCTGGGCCAGTTCTTCGGGCTTGCGGACGGTCCGCCCTGGTACGCCCATGGCTCCCGATACGGCCGTAATATCCGGGTTGTCGGCGATGACCGACTGGGAATAATGCTGGCCGTAAAACAGGCGCTGCCACTGGTTTACCATGCCGAGGACGCTGTTGTGCAGGACGACGACCTTGACGTCGACGCCGTACTTATGGAGCGTCGCAAATTCCTGGCAGTTCATCATGATGCTGCCGTCGCCGGTAAACAGCACGACTGTCGAGCCGGAGCATCCCAGCTTGGCCCCCATGGCCGCCGGCAAGCCGTAGCCCATAGTCCCCAAGCCGCCGGAGGTAATGAAGTGACGAGGCTTGGAAATGTCGCAGAACTGGGCGGCCCACATCTGATGCTGGCCTACGTCGGTGACGACGAAGTCGTCTGCGCCCAAACGGCTGTTGACGGCTTCGAACAGATTCTGCGGCGATACGGCATCGGGAAGATCCCGCGTCGCAAAGGGATGGGCCTCGTTCATAGCCAGGACCTCTTTCCGCCAGTCGGCAAACTGGGCGGCGAAATCGACATCGCTTTGCCGTACCTTTTCGGCGAACAGCGGCAGGGACCAGCGAAGGTCGCCGTTGACGCTGATGTCGGCATGAACGATCTTGTTGATTTCTACCTTGTCGATGTCAAAATGGACGATCTGGGCGTTGGGCGCAAAGTTTTCCACGTCACCTGTAATGCGGTCGTCAAACCGCGTGCCTACGGCGATGAGCAGGTCGCATTTCGTCACAGCCATGTTGGCGGCATACGAGCCGTGCATGCCTACCATGCCCAGATGGGCGTCGTACGAATCGGGTACGGCCCCCTTGCCCATGAGGGACGTAATAACCGGCACCTGCGTCTTCTGGACGACGTCCCACAGGGGAGCGGCCATATCGGCGAGGATGATGCCGCCGCCCGTCAGAAGGACGGGGCGTTTCGCCTGTTCCAGCGCCGCTACGGTGCGGTCGATGTCGTAGGCCTGCCCCGTGTATACGCCGCTGTAGCCCCGCAGCTCTACCGTTTCGGGATATTCATAGTCGAACTCGGCGTCGAATACGTCCTTGGCTACGTCGACGAGGACCGGGCCGGGCCGGCCCGTCGTGGCGATGTAAAAGGCTTCCCGCAGCACCCGGGGCAGATCCTTGACGTTCTTTACCAGGTAGTTGTGCTTCGTAATCGGCGTCGTGATCCCCGAAATATCGGCTTCCTGGAAGGAGTCGCGGCCGATGAGGGTCGTCGCGACCTGTCCGCTGATGACGACGAGAGGGATAGAGTCCATGTTGGCCGTCGCAATACCCGTGACCATGTTGCACACGCCGGGGCCCGACGTGGCGAAGCATACGCCCGCCTTGCCCGTCGCCCTGGCGTAGCCGTCGGCGGCGTGGACGGCGCCCTGTTCGTGGCCTGTTAAAATATGGGGAAATTTGGCTTTGTATAATTCATCGTACAAGGTCAGAACAGATCCGCCGGGATAGCCGAAGACGACTTGTACTTGTTCACGTTTCAAGCTTTCGATGATCGCTTGTGCTCCGGTCATTTTCATAGGCACATACCCTCTTTTCTATGGATTGGAATGATTAGTCGTTGGTGTCGTTTTCATGAAGCCACGGCATCATGTCGCGCAGCTTCGCGCCGACCTGTTCGATCGGGTGTTCCGCGTGCTGGCGGCGCATCGCCATGAAGTGAGCCCGGCCGCCGGCCTTGTTTTCCAGGAGCCAGTCCTTGGCGAAGGTGCCGTCCTGGATGTCGCTCAGGATCTTCTGCATAGCCGCCTTTGATTCGGCCGGGATGACCTTCGGGCCGGCCGTGTAGTCGCCGTATTCTGCCGTATCGCTGATGGACTTGCGCATCTTGGCCATGCCGCCTTCGTACATGAGGTCGACGATGAGCTTCATTTCGTGGAACGTTTCAAAGTAGGCGATTTCCGGCTGATAGCCTGCGGCGACGAGCGTTTCGAAGCCGTTGGTGATGAGCTGGCAGATACCGCCGCAGAGGACGGCCTGTTCGCCGAACAAGTCCGTTTCCGTTTCTTCCTGGAAGGTCGTCTGGATGACGCCGGCCCGGGTGCCGCCGATGCCGCGGGCATAAGCGAGGGCGATGTCAAAGCACTGGCCCGTCGCGTCCTGTTCGACGGCGAATACGTCGGGAACGCCGCCGCCTTCGACGAAGGTACGGCGTACGAGATGGCCCGGCCCCTTCGGCGCTACCATGAATACGTCGACGTCGGCCGGCGGCACGATCTGCTTAAAGTGGATGTTGAAGCCGTGGGCAAAGGCCAGGGCGCTGCCGGATTTCAAGTTCGGCCCGATTTCGGCGTTGTATACGTCGGCCTGCTTTTCGTCGGGAATGAGGATCATCGTGATGTCCGCTTCCTTGACCGCTTCGGCCACCGTCTTGACTTCCAAGCCTGCGGCTTTTGCTTTTTCAGCAGATTTGCTGCCTGCGTACAAGCCGACGACGACGTCGACGCCGCTTTCCTTCAGGTTCAGCGCGTGCGCGTGGCCCTGGCTGCCGTAGCCGACGATGGCTACCTTTTTGCCGTGCATGACATCCCAATTTACGTCCTGATCATAAAATACCTTTGCCATTTGAACATCTCTCCTTTTGTATGTAACAAGTAATGATTTCGTTGGCCTTTAGAGAATACTGCAATAGGGAAATAAAAAAATCCGTCCCTCACTGAGGGACGGATTGAATTCCGCGATACCACCCTGATTCCCAAATCCATTACTGGACCCAGGCTCTCTACAACGTACCAACATACGCGTTTCCTATAACGTGGAAAAATCGTCAGCGCTTAATACGTACTTCAGCGCTCCTCTTCCGGGATGATTTTCACGGCCCTGCAATTACCGGCTCGCACCGCCCGCCGGCTCTCTGTGAATTGACTGAGGCAATTACTCTTTCCCATCATCAGATTTCATATATGTCGCCCTCAGAAGGACATCCTTCTGAAGAACTTGAACTTATTCTACAAAATGCCGTCCCGTTTGTCAATACATTTTACTTGCATTTTTCTTAAAAAATCAAAGTTAAATGTTGCATTTGTTAAGTAAAACGTTTATTTTATGTTTGATTTCCAAGATACCAGCGGACGAACTGGCGGGCGATGCGGCCGTTGCGGCCCGAATGTTCCATTTCCCAGCGCAGTCCCAGAATACGCAGCTCGTGAGCCTCCAGGGCGACGCCGGCCTTGCGCAGCTCGTGGTCGATGATCTGCAGATACTCGTCCTGCGTCGGCGCGGCGTAGTGGATGATGAGGCCGAAGCGATCCGACAAGGAAATGGATTCGTTCTGGCTGTCGTCGCGGTATACCTCGTCCAGATCGTCGCGCCGGTCGCGCCACGTTTCCTTGAGCAGGTGGCGGCGGTTGGACGTGGCGTAGATGACCACGTTATCCGGCTGGGGGATAATGCCGCCGTCGATGACCGATTTCAGGTATTTGTATTCCTTTTCATCTTCATCAAAGGACAGGTCGTCGAAAAAGAGGATAAACTTCTTGCTCTTGATGGCGCTGAGATGCTCCATGAGAGGCGGCAGCTTCTTCATCTGCCCCCGCTCGACCTGGACGAGGCGCAGGCCCTCCTTGTGAAATTTGTACACCAAGGCCTTGACGGCCGTCGATTTCCCCGTGCCGCGGGCGCCCGTCAGGAGGACGTTGTTGGCCTGCCGCCCTTCGATGAAATTGACCGTATTGCGCAGGAGCTTTTCCTTCTGTACGGCGTAGCCGATGAGGTCGTCCCATTCGCGATGGCGGAATGTCTCGATGCCTTTCAGCTCCCCTGACGGCAGCAGGTAAAAGGCCATATACCGGGCCATATCGCCCCGGCCGTAGGCCTTGTAGTGATGGAGCAGGGCTTCGGCCATCTGCGCCGCGTCGGCCTCTTCCATGGCCTCTGTCAAAGCCTGCAAGAACTCATATTCCTTCGGAGCAGCAGGCTCGTAGTCGTCCAAGAAGGCGTCGAAGCGGAAATCAGAAGGCTTGGCCTGCAAGTAAGGCCGCAGCAAATGCATGTCCTTCTGCAAAGCCCGCAGCAGCCCCGCCCCGTAGGAACCGCAGTCCTCGATAGCCGTCGCGGCGATGTTGTTGCCGCGGCACAGCAGATACAGCAGATACTGCCGCCAAACATTCCCCGATAAGCCAAGCCGTTCTGCCGCTGCCAGCAGCGCCGCAGCCGCGGCATTCCGCTTATTGACGTTGTCCGAACTCAGCAAATATTCCCCCATAATCAACAACACCGGGTCGGACAAAAATTCCCGGCACACCAGCAATCCCCGCAAATCAGGATAATTCATACGTCATTCCCCCTGTCCGGCAACAGCCGAATCGATATTTCATTTTTCAAAAGAATAGCAAAAAAAACATAAAAATGCAAGCCACGCCGCCGTCTCATCGTCAAACGCTTCGATTTTACTTGACGACTACGAGGCCGACAGCATATAATAAACATGAAAAGAGGCATGACGCCGACAAACGGTTATAGCCCCTATACTAAAAAGCGAGAAATAGACCGCCTAAGTTTGGAGACTAGAGGGCGGTCATTTCTTTTACCGGAAAATGCGGCATCATAAAATGCGAAAAGACACTGCTTGATACAAGCAGTGTCTTTTCTATATGCACATAACCGTTCAAAAAGCAATCTTATTTTGCCGTATCGTCCCGTTTTACAACACGGACGCGTTCGACCGTCGGGTTGCCGTCTTTATCTTTGTGGACGACGTCGACAGTGAAGCGTTCCAATTCGGGCGCAAATTCGGCCAAAATCTTATCAGACAGTTTCGCTCCATTGAGCATGGCCCGATACAGCATAGCAGCAAATTCGTAGCGCGTCATGGGACGAGCGCCGTCGAAGTTCCCGTCGGGATAGCCTTCAATCACGCCGTTGCCAGCCAGGGTCGCGACGTATTCGTAAGCCCAGTGATTTTGCGGTACATCCGGGAAGAGCTGGAGCTTCGACGTATCGAGTCTGCGGCCGGCGTTGACGTCGAGCATAGCCGACTTCATGGCTTCTAATTCTTTCCGCAAATCTTTGATTTCCTTAGCCATGGCGACGCGGGACGTGGAAACGCCGTTGCCCTGTCCAATCTTAAAGGACACACCGGCGTTGACCATGTTGTCGTCGTTGCCGACAGTGCCGCCGACGCTGAACATCGTATCTTCGTTCGGACGGTAGAAGGCGCCGATCGCCACGGCGTTTTCACCGCGGTAATTGCCGTAGCCTGCGGCAAAATCCCACTTGTCGTCAGGGTCGAAATCGAGCGGATGAAGGGCCGCCAAGGCAGCTGCTCCCGCGCCGACTTCGTCAATGCGGCTGTCTAATTCGCCGACTTTGTTGCCGATGTTGGTAATTTGACTTCCCATATTGGTGATTTGGTCGCCCATATTAGTAATTTCCGTCTTAATGCCAGACACCGCGCCGTGGAGCTGCGATTCCGTAGCGGCGTTGTCCGAGCCTTTGTAGCCGCCTTCTTCATATTTAGACCAATCCCATGTCGTATTCGTCAAGCCGTTAACAAGACCGTCGCCGCCTTTATTGATGTTGACCGTATGGCCGCCGCTGGTAACGGTCATGCCTCCTTCATTATTTTCATTGAGAGCAATTTTATTCGCCCCGTTGCTGCCAATAACGGTAACGCTGCCGTTTTCCGAATGACCTTGCTCATCCGTTTCATGACCGCCGAATACCGGATTATCGCTCATGCTGACTTCAAAATTCTGACCATTGTCACCAGCCGTACCCGGATTTTCTGTATCGCCGCCTGTTCCCGGATCGGTCGTCGAATCCGGCGTTTCCGTCACGTCAATATTCGTATCGCCGTCGATAGTGACATCGCCGCCGCCAACACCGCCGGCAATCTTGTTTTCAACTGCGTCAATTCTACCGTCTAAATATTGAACGGCCCCAAAGAGCTGACTGCCGTTAATAGCGTCTGTGGAATCGGCGCTGATAAGACCGCGGGCGACATTGAGCATACGACGCGGCGAACCAACACTGCCTACGGAAAATACGCCGTTTGTGTCGCCATGCTCAATATTGAAATTTCTATATGCATTATCTCCCAAATCAGCCAGGAATTTATTAACTTCAGTATCATCAAGAATATCATCTGCAATAACAGCACTCTTATAGCCAACAGCTACACTATTTTCTGCACCTACCTGCGAACTAACCCCTAAAGCTATACCATTCTTAGCTTCGTAATCGACTTTACTACTCTTGCCAAGAGCAATTCCACCTGTATATCCAGCTGTAGCTTCATGTCCAATAGCAATTGTATCATTACTAAGCATAGAAGGTAATACTTCAGAAGCAGCAGTTGCTCCTTCCCCAATAGCTATACTTCCACTACCTGCTGCTGAAGCACTGTCGCCAATTGCCGTACCAGATTGCCCATTAACTTCCGCACTATACCCGATAGCTACACCATTATAATTAGATGTCCACGTTCCTGTCGGATTAGCAGAAGCAAAAGCTCCTAATACAACAGTATTTCTTGCTCCATTTGCAACAGAAGATCCTGCACCAATAGCGATAGAATTTATTGCACTATCACCTATAGTCGCATGAGCGCCACCATTATACTGAGCACCACCGATTGCGATAGCACTAGTAGAACCTTCACCTATAGATGCCCAACTGCCAAGAGCAGTACTGCCGTCACTTTTTGAACCTATTGTCGCATAAGCGCCTAGGCCAGTGCCGTATGAAGCCGATACCACCTCTCCCTTGCCAACAGCAACGGCGGCAGTTCCCTTCGCAGTTGATTCTTCACCAAATGCCAGAGCCGAGCTACCATTACTCGTTGCCTTTGTTCCAATGGCAATCCCATCGTCTCCAGTTACATCTGCTTCTGTCCCCATAACAACCACGCCAGTAATTCCAGCATTCTCTGTAATATCTATGTTATTCCCAAAGAGGATATTATCATGACCATACGCCTGGATATTATTCCCCATAGCGATCATGCTATGAGTTGCCATCGTGTTATTGCCTCCGCCTAAAGTAATATCGTGTCCGATCGAGATATTATCTCCCACATCGCTTGTACCGTGTACGAACAAATCATTGCCAATAGCCACGCTGTTCTGGCTATTAACCATGTTTACATTATTACCATAAATCAAACTATTGGAAGAATTAGTATGCCCTGCCACATTACCATTATCTACCTGTACATGATCGCCAATGACAGTGATATTATCACCGGCAGCAGAAGCTGAAGAGCCTGTTCCTGGAGCATCTCCCAAAAAATGACCTATCTGTACATCATCCCCAATAACCGTAATACTATGCAAGCGATCGCTGTCATCTTTGCTACTATCTTTCCCATTTACAATTGTTACATTATCACCGATAACTTTACTACCATCAATTGCACTGATTTGGTTATTATTACCTTTAATAAGGTTGTTCTCCCCTGGATTCATCCAGTTATCATTACCTTCGATAATACTATTGTCTCCATGAATAGTATTACTATTTCCTTTAACAGCATTATCGTCTCCGAAAACATCATTACTATTTCCATGAATGACATTTTTATCTCCAGAAATATAATTATCTTGACCTTTATCTACATTTTCAGCCTGTACAGGCAAAAAACCAATCCCTGCCGTCAAGGCCAACACAGCCATCAGGGCCGCAGCGCTTTTACCAAGCGTCCGCCCCGTATGTTTAGCGCAGCTATGGGCGAGTTCCGATACGACGACGTACCGTTGCTTTGTCTTACTCCAAATAACTTTATATATCTTGTTCATACGTCTTCCTCCTTATATATGTCGCGTTTTCTTTTTTCGGTGTTGTGAAAACCATTGTTTGCGGCAAGCTTCGCTGCAAAAGGATGTCCGCCGGTCTTTCGGATCACTCACATCGACGCGGACGCCGCAGTTTCGGCAGTAAAAGGAACGGGCAACGCCGTGCGGCTTCACGTGCTGCGAATGCTTCCAATACAGCCGCTCACAATGAGCCGAGCAAAATTTCGTCCGTTTATCTCGTCCGTCGACGATGGTGACGAGTTTGCCGCAGCGAACGCAGTGAAATTCTCGTATTACGTCCGCCCCTTTAGGATGTTCGCCGCGATCGATTAAACCATACCGATGGGCATACCTCCGGCAAAAAGCGCTGCAATACTTCTGCGTAATCCTGTCAGCCGTAAACATAGCGCCGCAAACTAAGCATTTAGCTTTTCGCTTCATTATCTCGTCCCGCTATCTCCAGCCATGCCAGGCAGAGAAAAAAACGAATCCATGGACGCAAAAAAGACAGCATATCCCTATGCTGCCTAAAAAAATACGTTCTATATATAAGGGGACGCACGTATCCCCATACATTTTTCATTATGGGCAGGTCAAAAACAATATACTTATAGTACCCCCCCCCCGTATACGATTTTTTCATGTTGCTGCCTGCCGACGTATGACTGTACATCTGCCGTTCGTTCTATTGCTCACCCCCTTTATATAGTTAAAAGTATACATCTTTTTTCCTATAAATACAATATGATAAATGTTTTAATTCATAAATAACAGCGTTATAATCAGCTATTTTCTGCTATATATTAAACACATATGAACACCTCATTTATATGTTTGTCAATGTATTTTATTCCAATTAGTATTCATTTTATTAATGTTTCGTTTGTATCGTTTCCTATTTCTTATATTTACAGTGACTTTTAATGATTTATAGTTTTTGACAAGAAAAAAAGGTTCTTTGTCAAATGTTGGGGTATATGCTCTTGTTACAGTATTTTGTAGCTTCCCGTTCCCAATCATTGGTTAGGCTATATATAAAATTCGGTTCTTAAACCGGCTATATCTTCGAATCCCAAAGCTGATTCGTTTTAGTACTTTGATTTTATTGTTGCACCCTTCGGTATATCCGTTGGACCATGGGTATTTCAGGGCATTTACAATCTCTTCGAACCAGTCTGTAAACGATTTTTACAGCGCTTGAAATTCTTCCAGGCCAGCAGACCGGACTAATTCCAACCACTCCTGCAGCGCTGGTTCTGCATACGGAGTTCTCTTCATATCCAGTACCTTATAAAAGGCTTCTTTGAGTGCGTACGCTTTCCATAAGTCTTCCGAATGCGACAGGATTTCCTCAAGGCATACTAGTTCGTCCGGCGTCAGCGTATGGCCGGCTTTCCGCAGAATCCGTTTATTCCGCTTGAAGTAACGGCTTTTCTTGGGGAATGATTTCTGGATCCACTTGCGTACTCGTTCCATAGCCCGCAGCACCAGTCGGATGATATGAAACCGGTCGCATATAATGACGGCATTGGGAAAGACTTCTTGTACGACTTTCCGAAACAGGTTAGATATATCCATGATGACCCAGCGCACCCGGTTTCGCTGTTTCTTTGGGAACGAACGGAAATACTTGATGATATCCTGCGTATTCTGGTTGGGCAGGATATCCAGAATCTTATGCGTAAAGGGATTCGTGATGCTCGTCTGATACTTCTGCCCTTGGGCGTTGCCTTTGAATTCATCCAGAGCCAACAGCCATGGCAGTCTTGTTGGTTTAGCATATTGTATGCGGTCAAAATAGCGAATTACTGTAGGAACAGACACTCGGTAGCGGGCGGCAATGGAGGTAAAGGTCTGGCGTTGTCTGCATTCCTTGAGAATCAGCATCTGTACTTACTGGCTACGGCGCTGATACGGCTGTACAAACGACAGCGACGGATAGAAGGTACGATAACAGGCCGGGCAGCTATACCGCCGTTTACGAAACTGCGCATATACGGGAAGGTCATTTACAATGGCAATGAACACGGTTTGCGAACGGTAATCCTTAATACGGGAAGTACGGGTATGACAATGCGGACAGCACTGTTCTTTCTTTGGTATAGACAGATGAAGAATCTGCTTATCTTCCAGCATTTCCAAAGAAGTTACTTCAGCCTCTTTTAAAGAGAGCATTTCTTCGATATAATAAAAATTGGACATAGGACATCTCCTTTCTATTGGGTTTGGTCGCTTTAATAGTAACAGGAGATTCGTCGTATGTCCATTTTTTTATAAAATGGGGTAGCGGCAGATATATGATGTCTGTCGTTACCTCAACACCTATTTATTATAGAACCAGTTTTTGCTGATTTTTCCATTAATCAATTAATCAAAAAATTAATCTAAAATTTCGCCGCATTAAACAGACCAAAAAACGGAAATAAGCAAAATAATTAATTACAGTGCTAAAAAGCGCAGCTCTGTGAGTTATTCCACAAAGCTGCGCTTTTGTTGTGCCGTATGTCAACTGTATACGGGCCGTTTACTGCTGGAGCCAGCGGCGCACGTCGTCTTCGGCGTCGAGGATCGTCGTGCCGAACAGCGTCAGTCCTTGTCCAATCGTCGCCGTCGGGCACAGGTCGTGCAAATCCTGCAAGCTGGTGCCCCAGCCGCTGCCTTCGTGAGTGCAGAAGGGCATGATGAGCTTTCCGCCGAAGTCATGGGATTCGAGGAAGGTCCACACGGCCATGGGCATCGTGCCGCACCAGTTCGGATAGCCCAGGAACACGACGTCATACGGCGCGACACTGTCCAGCTGCCGTTCCAGAGCCGGGCGGGCGCCATCGGCCTTTTCCTGTCTGGCGGCGGCTACCGTTTCTTTATAATCGTACGGATAGGGAATATCGCGCCGTATATGGAACAACGCGCCTCCCGTATACTGCCGTATCATGCGAGCCACCCGCTCCGTATTGCCGACAGTCAGATCGACTAATTTCCCGCTGGCATAGTTTTGGCCGGCGTGAGAAAAATACGCAATGAGACAATTTTGTTC
The DNA here is from genome assembly GCF_002163455.1 of Megasphaera sp. An286. Lineage (NCBI taxonomy): Bacteria > Bacillati > Bacillota > Negativicutes > Veillonellales > Veillonellaceae > Megasphaera > Megasphaera sp. An286. The sequence continues at coordinate 80,037 of NZ_NFIY01000006.1, forward strand.
CCTATACTTCATGCTCTCGCATCCCTTCTCTCCAGATACGCCGCAAATGCTGACTTGCTGCGGCATCTATTATTATATGCCAAAAGCAGCCTCCCGTGAAGACAGACAAGACATCGGCATAACGAATCATTTTGTTATGCAGCGCGCGAATAGATTCCCATGTATCAGGCTATGCAGTCTGCAATCGTCATGATATACTAAGACCGTTGCTCGCTCCATCCTGGCAACAGGAAGGTGGTGAAGCCTGTGCAAAAAAACACTCTCTATTTATTTTGGAAAGCTGTCATGGTAAATGTAACCGCCTACTACATTTGCAAAGGACTAGACATGCTTTTCCAGTTACTGAGCAACTAGTCTCGGATTGACATTTCCGTAATTATGTCAAAAAGCCCATGAGACCGCCATCTCATGGGCTTTTTCATACCTGTGCAAAACACTCTCTATATAGTCTTGCCTAACTGCATTATAACAAGGCTCTCACTGCAAGTCAATGCTCCGCGCCCCGATATGCCGCTTATCCCTGCAGCAGCTGCCGGGCAAAGGCTCTGGCACGTTCCGCTTTTCCTTCGTCCATGAATACGGTCTTATATCCCAAATGCCGCTCGGCAAACAGTCCGGCGTAGCGGAGCCTGGAATGCTTGCAGTAGCGCCGTACGCCTTCGGCGAAGAGGTCCGCGCCGTGCTCCGGCTTATAGCCGCAGGTCGTAAAGACGGCGACCTTCTTGCCGGCCCATAGCGCCGGGCCTACTTCGTCGCCGTAATATTTATTGAAGCCGTATACGCAGCGGTCCAGCAGGGCTTTCATCGGCGCCGTGCAGTACCAGGAATAGATAGGCGTCGCCAGGACGATGACGTCGCTGTCCTTTATGTCGGCGGCGATAGCCGTCATATCGTCGTCGATGACGCAGTTGAAATCAGACCAGTCCTTCTGGCAGCCGCGGCAGGCGTGACAGCCTTCTATCTTTTTGTCGTACAGCCAGGTCAGCGTATATTCTGCGCCGCCCCGTTTCAATTCGTCGCAGAAGGGCTCCAGACATTGGGCCGTATTGCCGTGCTTTCGCGGACTCCCCATCAAAATCGCAAATTTCATCGCCTCATCTCCTCATACATCACAAAAACTGTTTCATCCCTATAGTTTCATTTATGAATCGAATAATGATGATTTTATTTTATCATAAGCCAGCCTATTTGGCGAATCTTTGCAAGGACTGCGTATTGTAGTACAATAGTAAAAGATTATGCAAATCATACTATAGATTAGAAGCTATATAAGGAGGGCTCCGCATCATGGCTCATGTAAATGAAAATTATTTAAAGCTCCCCGGCAACTATTTATTCGCTACGATTGCGAAAAAAGTAGAAGCCTTTTCTAAAGCGCACCCCGAAGCAAACATCATCCGTCTCGGCATCGGCGACGTAACGCGCCCCCTGGCTCCGGCCATCATCGAAGCGATGCACAAGGCCGTCGACGAAATGGGCAAGGCCGAAACATTCCGCGGCTACGGCCCCGAACAGGGATATGATTTCCTCCGTCAGGCCATCATCGACGGCGACTACAAGACGCGCGGCATCGACCTCGACATCGACGAAGTATTCGTCGGCGACGGCGCAAAGACCGACGTTGCCTGCATTCAGGAAATCTTCGGCAGCGATTTGAAATTCGCCGTAGCCGACCCGGTATACCCGGTTTACCTCGACTCCAACGTCATGCTCGGCCATACGGGCGACTGGAACGCCGAAAAGGGCATTTACGACGGCGTCGTCTATCTCCCCTGCACGGCTGAAAACGGCTTCAAGGCCGAACCGCCGACGGAAGACGTAGACATCGTATACCTGTGCAACCCCAGCAACCCGACGGGCACGGCCATGTCCAAGGCCGAACTGGAAAACTGGGTCAAGACGGCGAAAGAAAAGAAATTCATCATCATCTACGACTCGGCCTATGAAACATATATTACAGAACCGGACGTTCCCCACAGCATTTTTGAAATCGAAGGGGCTAAGGAAGTCGCCATCGAACTGCGTTCGTACTCCAAATGCGCCGGCTTTACGGGCACGCGCTGCTCTTACGTCGTCGTCCCGAAGGCCTGCGTAGGCTATAAAGCCGACGGCACGGCAGTCGAACTGAACCCCATGTGGAACCGCCGCCAGTGCACCTTCTTCAACGGCACGCCTTACGTCATCCAGCGCGCCGCCGAAGCGTACTACAGTCCGGAAGGCCAGAAGCAGTGCCTCGCCGACGTCAACTACTACATGGAAAACGCCCACATCATCCGCGACGGTTTGGTAGCGGCTGGCTTCACGGTATACGGCGCGACGAACTCCCCCTATGCCTGGGTACAGACGCCGAACGGCATGAAGAGCTGGGATTTCTTCGACCTGCTCCTGGAAAAAGCCCACGTCGTCACGACACCGGGCTCCGGCTTCGGACCTCACGGCGAAGGTTACCTGCGCCTGACGGCCTTCGGCACGAAGGAAAACACCATCGAAGCGGTCAAACGTATCGCTGATTTAAAATTATTCAAATAAAAAGGTGGTTTAACCATTGAGTACCAATCTGGAAGTCGGCATTGTCGGCTTGCCGAACGTCGGCAAGAGCACCCTGTTCAATGCCATTACCAAAGCCGGGGCAGAAGCGGCAAACTATCCTTTCTGCACGATTGAACCGAACGTCGGTGTCGTCGAAGTGCCGGACAACCGCATCCAGGTCCTGACGGACATGTATCATCCGAAAAAGACGATTCCCGCCGTCATGCGCTTCGTCGACATTGCCGGCCTCGTAGCCGGCGCGTCCAAGGGCGAAGGGCTGGGCAATAAATTTCTCAGCCACATCCGCGAAACCGACGCCATCGCCGAAGTCGTCCGCTGCTTTGAAGATTCCAATATTACCCATGTGGCCGGCTCCGTCGACCCAATCCGCGACATCGAAATCATCAACACCGAGCTGTGCCTGGCCGACTTGGAAACGACGCAGAAGCGGGCCGACCGCATCGCCAAGGTAGCCCAGTGCGGCGACAAGGCGGCGAAAGCGGAATACGAAGTCCTGAAAAAGGTCCTGGCGGCTCTCGAAGAAGGCGAACCGGCCCGTAAAGCCGGCCTGACGGAAGACGAGCTCCCTCATGTCAAGGACTTGAATCTCCTCACGCTGAAGCCGATCATTTACATCGCCAACGTCAGCGAAGACGAAGCAGGCGATCCCGACTCCAACCCGAACGTCAAGCGCGTCGAAGAATACGCCGCTCAGGAAGGCGCTCAGGTCGTCGCCGTATCGGCTAAAATCGAATCGGAAATCGCCGAGCTTCCCGATGACGAAGCCTCAGTCTTCTTAGAAGAGCTGGGCCTTCCCGAATCGGGCCTGGACAAGCTCATCAAAGCCAGCTACTCCCTTTTGGGCCTTATCAACTTCTTCACGGCCGGCGCCGACGAAGTACGGGCCTGGACCATCGTCAAGGGCACGAAGGCGCCGAAGGCGGCGGGCAAAATCCATACGGACATCGAACGGGGCTTTATCCGCGCCGAAATCGTATCGTATGAAGACCTCATCGCCTGCGGCAGCGAACAGGCCGCCAAGGAAAAAGGCCTCGTCCGCCTGGAAGGCAAGGAATACGTCATGCAGGACGGAGACGTCACATACTTCCGTTTCAACGTCTAATATCGTCTATATTCGTAATACACGCATAAAAAAAGCGCTGTTCCCATTGGGGGTGCAGCGCTTTTTCGCATGATTTACATATATTCGTCTTCGTCGTGCCAGGACTTGCGGCCTTCCCGTTCGTCCGTAAAGCCGACGAGATAGTCCAGCGACACATGGTACAGCTTAGCCAGTACCATGAGCTTTTCTACGGAAATTTTCCGTTTTCCCAGCTCGTACATTCCATATCCAACTTGCGAACAGTTCAACACTTTCGCCACATCGGCCTGGGACATTTTCGCTTCCAGGCGAAGGGGCTTCAAACGGCTATAATATTTCATCGTACCACCCTAGCTCCACTGCAACAACGGGGAACACCGCATTCCCATTTACTTCATTATCTACCTTATATAACTATAATCTATTTGTATGGTTATATCAACATTTTTATGACTATCTTTCCGCGAAAATATGGCACAAGTTCATTCTTTCTTTACATATTATGATATTCCGTAAGGTAATAAAAAACGACAGGGAATATATTTAAAAAGTATAAACCCTGTCGTTATCTTTGTTATGCCCTGCAAAGGCGCTCTCAGCCGACGTTGACGAGCTTGCCCGGATTCATGATATCATTCGGATCCAAGGCTTTTTTGATAGCCCGAATCATCTTTAATTCTCCTTCAGGCGTGCAGGCTTCAAATTCTTCCAATTTCTTAAAGCCGATGCCGTGTTCTCCCGACATTTTGCCGCCTAAGGCATATACGCGGGGGAACAAATCGTGATGAAAAGCTTTGATTTTATTAAACCATTCTTCCGGCGATAAGCCTTTATTATTCAAAGGCAAGACGTGAATGTTGCCGTCGCCGATGTGGGCTACGGTGACGCAGTACAAGTCGTATTTCCGGCGCAGTTCCGGCAGCTGTTTCGTAATATCGGGAATCTTGTCCAGCGGCACGACGAAATCTTCCGTCTGGAACATCTTGTCGACGCTGCGGGCCGCTTCGGCAAATTGCTTGCGCAGCTTCCAGATACGGGCGTCAGCTTCAAATTCATCGATAGAGCCGTTAGCTTCCGCCAAGTCACAGAGCTGTTCCATCTTGCGGTCCGAATCATCTTCGTTAAACGATTCGACCGTAACGATGACGTAGTCGCAGCCGTCGTCGACGTGGGGCATCTTCATGTCCAGGAATTTGCAGGTCAGCTGCAATGCTTCGTTATCCATAAATTCGATGCTCGTCGGGTCGATGCCGGCTTTTAAAATCTTATTCGGCAGGGCGAAGGCTTCTTCATCGGATTTAAACACGCAGACCATGTTGAAGCTATACGGCGGCAGCGGGCGAAGTTTGACCGTAACCTCTGTGATGATGCCTAAAATACCTTCCGAGCCTGCCAGCAGCTGTTCCAGACATAAGCCGGTAGAGCACTTTTGCAACCGCGCGCCGAGCGTGACGATATCGCCGGTCGGCGTAACGACTTTCAAGCTGTAAATCTGGTGGCGCGTCGTGCCGTATTTGACGGCTTTATTGCCACCGGCGTTGTTGGCGACGTTGCCGCCGATCTGGCAGCTTTCGGCGCTGGACGGATCGCCTGCGTACAACAAATTATGTTTCCGCGCTTCAGCCTGCAAATCGCCGGTCAATACGCCGGTCTGGCAGGTAGCGTACATATTGTCGGCGTCAAATTTCAAAATCTTGTTCATGCGTTCCAATTCGACGACGATGCCGTGATAGATGGGAATAGCGCCGCAGGCGACGCCGGAGCCGGCCGAACGGGGCGTCAATGGAACCAAATACTCGTTCGCCAGCTTGACGATCGCCGCTACTTCTTCCGTACTGCCGGGAAATACGACGACTTCGGGCTTGCGGAAGTAAATCGAATTTCCTTCTTCATCAGTCTGATAGGCCGTCAAATAATCTTCATCGGTCTTGACATACTTATCCCCTACGACGTTTCGTAATTTTTCCAGTAATTCCGGCGTAACCGGATTAAACGTTGCCATCATTCAATCGCTTCTTTCTGTATCTAAAATTTAGCTCATACCCCTCACTTTGAGCCGCTCGCGAGTGTAGGAAATCCTACCGGCTAAAAAGCGATTGAAGATAGTATAGCACGTTAAAATATATTGTAAAGGCTGCTGTTTTCAATATATTTATCATTTACAAGGCAAGACGTCATTATAAAGATAGGCTTTCTTCCGATAATTACTTATGGTTCTACGTTTTACCAAAATTCATTCTCTTCGGTTATATATTATTTTATCATACAATTCATGATTAGAATATCTACTCAGAAAGCTGCTCCCACGTCTCGTACGCAGCGTCCAGCTGTGCCTGCGTTTCGTCGTAAAGGCGGGTCAGCTCCATCATCTTGTCGGCGTCGGTCTGCACGTCGGGCAGGTTCATCTGCACTTCGTACATCTTGAGCGTCGCTTCCAATTCGGCGATTTTCATTTCTATTTTTTCCAGCTTCAAGGCCGTTCCGTACGGCGGTTCCTTGCGCGCAGGCCCTTTCTTGGCAGGCGGTTCCGCCTTAGCCGCTGCAGCGGCCGGCTTAGGCTTTGCCGCAGCCGTTTCCGCTTCCCGTTCGGCCAATTCCTGAGCCGCCCGTTCTTCCGCTTCCCGCACCTTTTCCCGGTAATAGGTATAGTTTCCTAAAAATTCCTTGATCTTCTTATCTTCCAGCACGAGGGTCCGCTGGGTAATCTTGTCTAGGAAATAGCGGTCGTGGGATACGACGAGGTACGTGCCGCCGAATTCCTGCAGGGCCTGTTCCAGTACTTCCCTCGTCGGAATGTCGAGATGGTTCGTCGGTTCGTCGAGGATGAGGAAGTTGGCGCCCTGCAAAAACAGCTTCAATAAGGCCAGCCGCGCCTGTTCGCCGCCGCTCAGGCTGTCGACGACCTTAAATACGTCGTCGCCTTGAAAGAGGAAGCGGCCCAGCACGGAACGGGCTTCGTCTTCGCCGTAGCTGAAATCGTTCATGATTTCTCCCAGCACCGTCCAGGCGCCGTGCAAATCCGTATGCTCCTGGGCAAAGTAGCCGATATGCACGCGGCTGCCCAAGGTGATGTGGCCCTTGTCCGCTTCGATTTCGCCCATAATCATGCGCAGGAGCGTCGTCTTGCCCGTGCCGTTCGGCCCGATGAGGGACGCCGACTCGCCGCGGCGCAGCAGCAGGGACAAGTGGTCAAATAACTGCCGGTCGCCGAAGCCGCCGCAGATATCGTCGAGGACGAGGACCTTTTGGCCGCATTCTTCTGCCGGCGCAAAATGGAAATGCAGCGTTTCCGCTTCAGGAGCCAGTTCGATGCGCTCCAGCCGGTTGAGCTGGGACTGACGGCCCCGGGCCTGCTTGGCCTTGATGCCGGCCTTATACTTGCGGATATATTCTTCGGTCTGGCGGATATGGTCCTGCTGCTTTTGGTAGGCCCTTTCCAGAGCCTTGCGCTGCTCCGTCCGCTGGACGATATACCGGGAATAATTGCCCTTGTATTTGGTCACCTTGCCGTGTTCCAGCTCCAGTATGCCCGTCGCCACCTTGTCCAGGAAATAGCGGTCGTGGGACACGATGAGGATGCCGCCGCCATAGGACAGCAAGTAGCCTTCCAGCCATTCCAGCATGTCCATGTCCAGATGGTTCGTCGGTTCGTCGAGGAATAAGTAATCGGGACGGCGTACTAAGGCCTTAGCCAGGTTGATGCGCGTCTTCTGGCCGCCGGAAAACTGCTGCACCGGCCGGTCCAAATCGGCTTCGCCGAAGCCCAGGCCGTGGACGATCTTCCGGGACATGGATTCGTATTCATAGCCGCCGAGCCATTCAAACCGTTCCTGCAGGCGGGCGTATTTGTTCATGACGCTTTCATCGTCGGGATGGGCCTGCATGTCCTTCTCCGCATCCTTGAGCTGTTCTTCCAGGCGCAGCACGTCCTGCCAGGCCTCGGTGATGGTCTGACGCAGCGTCACGTCGTCTTCAAAGGCAATATCCTGCTGCAGGTAGCCGACCGATTCGCCTTCGGACACGACGAAGACGCCGCTGTCATATTCTTCCTGACCCATAAGGCATTTCAGGAGCGTCGATTTGCCTGCGCCGTTGGCTCCGATGAGGCCGATGCGTTCGCCGCGGCGGATTTCAAAGGATACGTCCTGAAACACCGTATGGACGCCGAATGATTTCGATAATTTCTGTACTTTTATACTTCCCATGGTTATCCTCTCATCTATGCTGCATCATGATATAATTTGCTAAGTATACATTATAGCATATCTGCTGCCGCCGCGACAGCTTCCGGCCGTTGTCATATCCCGGCGAATATGCTACAGTAAAGGCAAAGACACCTTTTGAAAGCGGGGGATAGATTATGATGTACAAACACGTTATGCGCCGCGCTGCGGCGGCCTGCCTGTTCGTAGTGAGCGGGCTGTTTCTGAGCGGCTGCGCCGACCTGCACGCCGACATGACCTTTAAGGACGACGGCTCCATCGTCCTGCGCAAGGACTTATCCTTTCAGATTCCCATGCAGGCCGACATGGCCGCTTCCCTGAATCAATGGAAGCAGGAAGACCGGCAGAACGGCTTCACCGTCGAAGATACGGCAAACGGCTACCGGTCCAGCAAAACCTACGCCGGCATACAGGATATTGCCGATACAGGCGGCGAATTCTGGACGCCCGACCCGGAATACGGTGAAATCCGGCTGCACAAGGGCCTCTTGTATGACTATTATTCCATCCATACGCGGATCAAGGGACAGGAAAACGCCGCCCTGCCACAGGCCCATTACGAAGACAATATTCCCAATTTCTTCCAGGTACCATCCAGCGTCGACGTCTGGAGTTATTTGGAATACCGCAAGCAGGCTGAACGGGAAGCGGCCCAGCTCAACGAAATCCATAACCAGGCCGTCGCCGCCGCCGTCAACTCGGCGTCTCTCGACTTTACGATGCACCTGCCCATGGCCGTCGACGCCACAAACGCCGACCAGGTCCTCGACGACGGCAAGACCCTCGTCTGGGATTTGAAGCCGGCCTTTATCAACACCCAGGGCGCCTCGGCAGGCCAGGATATTCACATGCAGGCCCAGTTCCGCATTTTCCATCAGACGACGGCCATCCTGCTAGGCGTCGTCTGCGCGGCCCTCGTCATCGCGGCGATTGTCTGCGCCGTCCTCGTCAAGCGCAAGCAGCCGACGGGACAATCCAAGCCCTATCTCATCGGCCTGGCCGTCTCCATCGTCTGCCTCGTCGGCTTAGGCGGCCTCGTCCAATCGGCTACGGCAACGCAGGTCACCTTCTCCGACAGCGACCGCATCATCAGCAAAGCGTTGCCAGAAGGCTCAGCCTATCAAACGCTTCCGTCCCCCAACAGCCTGGACACCGCCAAGGCAATGGCAAAAGACCATACTCTCCATGGTGAAGTCGTGGCTGTTTCCGAAGAAGATGACGACGGCTACCTAGCATTGTTCCAGACGACAGCCGGCCCTTGTTTCGTCATTGCCGACAAAGCCAGTGATTCCATTGCCGTTGTGCCATTCAAACAGTCGCTCATCCATTTCCGCACACAGTACACCCAGTTCTCGAACGGTAAAAAGAGCTATTACCCCCTTACCTTTATCATGGCCCGGCAGAATGACACGAAAGATAGCCCTGACGTAAAACTAGGCATCTGGCAAAACGACATGCATCAAATTCCCACATACGTTCTCATTGAACCCGATGAAAACGATGTCATCCACGTTGACGGCAATCCGTCTTCAGCCTGGAACACCCTTACGCCATCGCATTATCAAGTGCCAATGAAAGATGAAATAAATATCCGCATGGCCAAGATTTTTGCCAACCACATCGACAGCCTGAGCAAGGACGTCCGGGCCCGCGACGTCATCCTGCCGAATAAATAAACCCGCAAAAAAAGACCTCGTACGACGCCGTACGAGGTCTTTTCCATGTCTTTATTTTTTAAGCAATCCCTTTTCTTCTATAAAGGCCGCCAGGAGCTCCGCCGTACCGACCATGAGCTCCGGACAGGATACGGGGCCGCCGTTGGCCGGGCTCTTGAGGACGCGGCAGCACGACGCGTGGAACTTACCCATCCACAGCTGATAAAATTCCTTTACGGGAGCGTAGATTTCCGCCTTGGTCTTTTCTTCCGGCGTATTGCGGCCTACGAGAAGGCCCAGGATATGGCAGGCGCCGTTCAGGGCGCCGCAGAGACAGCCCGAGCCGCCGACGCCGCCGCCCATGACCGATACCATGCGGAACACGTCGTCCGACAGGTTGAGGCCGTAATATTCATTGCAGGCCTTTAATACCGTTTCGGAACAGTTATTACCGCCTTGCTGGTATTTTTTTACTACGTCTTGAATCGATTCCATTTCGTATTACCTCCTAATGCAATATCTCGTCCTTTGATTATATCACATTTTTGCCGTTCTGCCCGTTACTTTCGTTCTCGTCATATCAGGCCGGCAGGCTATGCAAATATAGCAATTTGACAAATCTGAGATTCATGATACACTATGTTCAAGACAATTTTACATCCTTTTATCCAGAGCGGCGGAGGGACTGGCCCAATGAAGCCCGGCAACCGATAACGACGGTGCTAATTCCTGCGGATTGATTTCCGAGAGATAAAGACCCTGCGACGATACCTCTTTCTCTTGGGAAAGGGGCTTTTTTCATGGGATAAAAGGCTAAACGGTCTTACGCCATATCATTTTATATTTAGGAGGAATCATTTATGAAGCATTTCAAAAAACTTACCGTCCTGGCCGCTGCGGCTCTCTGCGCGCTGGCCGTATTGGCCGCCGGCTGCGGCAGCGACGCCCCGGCAGGCGGCAAAGAGTCGACGCAGAATAAGGTCCTGACCGTCGGCGCGACGCCCGTTCCCCACGCGGAAATCTTAAACGAAATCAAGCCCCTCTTAGCCAAGGACGGCATCGATTTGAAGATCATCGAATTTACAGATTACGTCAAGCCGAATCTGGCCCTGAACGACAAGGAGCTGGACGCCAACTTCTTCCAGCACGGCCCCTACATGGAAACGTTCAATAAAGAACACGGCACGCAGCTCAAGGCCATCTGCAAGGTCCACATCGAACCGATGGGCATTTACTCCCATAAAGTCGCCAAACTGGACGAATTGGCAAACGGCGCGAAGGTCGCCATCCCCAACGACCCGACCAACGGCGGCCGGGCCTTGCTCATCCTGCAGAAGGCCGGCCTGATTTCCCTGAAGGATAACGGCAGCATCACCTCTACGGTACAGGACATCGTGAAAAACGACAAAAACCTCCAGTTCGTCGAATTGGAAGCCGCCCAGATTCCCCGCTCCATTGACGACGTAGACATCGCCGTCATCAACACGAACTTCGCCATGGAAGCCGGCCTCAATCCGCTGAAGGACGCGATTTTCCTCGAAGATAAAGACTCGCCGTACGCTAACATCTTAGCCATCCACGAAGGCGACGAAAACCGCCCGGAAATCCAGGCTCTCGTCAAAGCCCTCCAGTCTCCGGAAGTGAAGAAATTCATCGAAGACAAATACCAGGGAGCCATTCTGCCCAGCTTCTAATACAACACACATATATATTCATGCAAAAGGGCCTCGTTCCAGGCCCTTTTGTTATACATACGGCCATACTTCATGATATAATATAAACAAAAACACGCGGCTGTACTCGTGCTTACCCCCTGTCAGCTATGCAGCAAGGAGCAATATATATGCGCACAAATGAATTATTTGCCAAAAAAACAGTCTTTTCCTTTGAAGTCTTCCCGCCCAAGCCGGATACGCCCATCGAGACGATTTACGCCGCTTTAGACGAGCTGAGCCAGCTTTATCCCGATTTCATCAGTGTCACCTGCGGCGCCAGCGGAAGCGGCAGCGGCGGCAACCGCACCGTCGAAGTGGCCTCGGCTATCAAGCACACCTACGGCTGCGAAACGGCGGCTCATATGCCCTGTATCTACCTGACCGAAGATGACGCCCTGCGCACGTTGGACGAGCTGAAAAAGGCGGGCATCGAAAATATCCTGGCCCTGCGGGGCGACGAAACGCCGGGCCGCGAACGAGCCCATGTCTTCGAACATGCCAGCGATCTCGTAGCCTTCATCAAGCGGAACGCCCCGGAATTCAACGTCATCGGCGCCTGCTATCCTGAAGGCCATACGGAAGCCCAGACGATGGCCGCCGACATCCGCAACTTGAAGACGAAGGTCGACGCCGGCGCCAGCGAGCTCATTTCCCAGCTCTTCTTTGACAACGCCACCTTCTACCGCTTCCTCGAACGGTGCGAAATCGCCGGCATCAGCGTCCCCATCGAAGCGGGCATCATGCCTGTCACCAATAAGAAGCAAATCGAACGGATGGTGTCCCTGTGCGGCGCGACCTTGCCGGTCAAGTTCCAGCGGGCCATCGCCAAATACGGCGACAATGCCGAAGCCATGCGGGATATCGGCATCGCCTACGCCATCGACCAGATCGCCGACCTTTTGGCTAACGGCGTCGACGGCATCCACGTCTACACGATGAACAACCCCTATATCGCCAAGAAGATTACAGAAGCCGTAAAAAATCTATTATAAGAAATCCAAAAAAGCCCTGTACAGCATCGCTGCACAGGGCTTTTAGTTTACCATATCGTTTTATTCTTTCAGCACGTAGCCGTAGGCGTGGACGCGGCCGTCGTCTTCGTGTTCCAGGTACACGCCCTGGATTTCCGAGGCAAAGCCGGGAAGCTCGTTGAGCCCTTCTTCGAGGGCCTTGAAATACTGGACGGCCGTCGGCGACCACCGTTCGCCCGGCACGACGCAGAGGACGCCCGGCGGATAGGGCAGGGCCCCTTCAAGGGCGATCCGGCCTTCCAGCTCGTCGAGAGGCACGAGCTCGCCTTGTCCGCGAATAAAGGCGTGCTGCGCTTCCTGCGGCGTCATGACGTATTCGGGGAAATAGTCGCGGCGGAACAGCTTCTTCTGCAAATCCTTTACATTTCTCGCCTTATAGAAATCGTGCATTTCCTGACAGAGCTGCTGGATCGTGTAGCCGGCGTAGCGTGCCGGATGGGAGTTGTACACGCCCAGGAGGACTTCCTGCATGGGTACGTTGTTATCGACAAACCGTTCGAAGCGGACGAGCTGCGACGTCAGGAAGCGGAGCTTATTCCAGTTTTCCGCCGGCGTCAGCAGGAACAGGATGGAATTCAGGTCGCACTTTTCCGGAATGACGCCGTTGCCCCGCAGGTACGTCGCCAGGATATTGGCGTGAATGCCGAAGTCTTCGTACTCGCCCGTCTCAGCGTCGATGCCCGGCGTCGTGAGCAGAAGCTTGCACGGGTCGACGCGGTACTGATCCGGGCCGTAGCCTTCAAAGGCATGCCATTTTGCGCCTGGCTCAAAAGTGAAGTAGGCGATGTCGTCGGCCATCTGCTCCGTGTCGCCGTCCTGCCAGAGCTTCCCGTGTACCGTCGGCGCGATGAACGGCTTGATGTAGTGGCAGCGCTGGAGGATGCTCTTGCGGGCGTCAATGCCCAGCTTCACGCAGTCGCGCCACATCTTCCGGCCAGCGTCGCCCGAATGGATTTTGGCGTTGACGGCGATAGTGGCGAACATGGGATAAAAGGGGCTCGTCGAGGCGTTGGCCATAAAGGCATTGTTAAAGGTCTTATGGTTGCAGTAGCGCTTCTGGTCGTGAATGTGATTGTCCTTCTTATGAATCTGCGACGCCTGGGAAAAGCCGGCTTGCTGCTTGTGAACCGACTGGGTCACCATGATGCCCGGGTCGTCGCCGTGCAGGTCCAGCAGCAACGGCGAGCTGTCCCGCAGCATGGGGATAAACTGCTCGTAGCCGACCCAGGCCGAATCGAACAGGATATAGTCGCAGAGATGGCCTATCTTGTCGACGACGTAGCGGGCGTTGTACAGCGTGCCGTCGTAAGTGCCGAGCTGAATGACGGCCAGGCGGAAAGGCCGGGGCTGCTTCGCCTTTTCCGGATCCCGTTCAGCAGCCAGCTCGCGCAGGTAGGCTTCGTCGAAGCAATGGGCGTCGATGCCGCCGATGAAGCCGTAGGGGTTGCGGGCCGTTTCCAAATATACCGGCGTCGCCCCGGCCTGGATGAGGGCACCGATGGCTACGGATTTATGGTTGTTCCGGTCATACAGTACCAGGTCGCCCGGCGTCAGCAAGGCGTTCGTCACGACCTTATTGGACGACGACGAGCCGTTGAGGACGAAATAGGTCTTATCGGCGTGGAACACTTCGGCAGCAAAATCCTGGGCTTCCAGGGCCGGCCCTTCGTGAATCAGCAAATCGCCCAGCGTAACGTCGGCGTTGCATATATCGGATTGGAAAATATGGGGACCGTAGAAATCATAGAGATAGCGTCCTGCCGGATGCTTCTTGAAAAATTCGCCGTCCTGATGGCCAGGGCAGTCGAAAGGATTGTTTTTTTCGCTCACGTACTCTACGAGGTCGGCGAAAAAGGGCGGCAGGACAAACTGCTCGTAGTTGCTGGCCAGCCGCTCTGCCGTAGAAATGCAGCGGCTCTTGTTGACCATTTCCTCCGTAATGACGGCGTCGACCTTGCCGATATATTTTTCCGGAAGCCGTTCGCCGCCAGGCATGATAATCATGATGGGAATGCCGAAGCCCGTCGCGTCGATCTTGTCGATGTAGGCGAAGTCCTGGTCGGACAACACGGCGACGGCTACGTCGGTAAAGTCCGTCTGTTCGACAGGCACGATTTCCCTGTCGCTGTCTACGAAGTAGTATTGTACGTCAAAGCTGTACGCTATCTTTAAATGTTTCATATCTAGTCTCCTTATCCTCTTCCTTTACTTTTTATAGTTTTTATGGGGCATACTTCATTTTAAAACAATAGGGCCGTCCCTGACAAGACTTGCCGGAAAATTAACCGCTTACAGGTAATACAAAAAGCGAGCCCTGCAGGACTCGCCTTTTTCAGCATAGGTATTATTCTGCGTCAATGACGTCTTTCACGATGGCAACGGCTTTTTTCAAGACATCCCAGGGAATGTTGAGGGGCGGCAGGAGGCGCAGCAGGCCGTTGGCCGTCAGGACCAGGACGCCCTTGTCCACGCATTCCTTTACGACGGTTCCCAAGTCCTTCTTGAGCTTCACGCCGATCATCAGGCCCATGCCCGACACGAATTCGACGTTTTGGCAGCCTTCCAGCTCAGCCTTGATATACGCGCCCTTTTCCCGTACTTCGGCCATCAATGCGTCGTCCAGCCGTTCGATGATGGAGATAGCCCCGGCGGCGCAGATCGGGTTGCCGCCGAAGGTCGAGCCGTGGGTGTGATCCGTCAGCGTATATTGGCAGGAATCGGCAAACATCGTCGCCGCAAAGGGCAATCCGCCGCCGATAGCCTTGGCCGTCGTGACGATATCGGGATGAATGCCGTAATTCATGTAGGCATACAGCGCGCCTGTACGGCCGTTGCCGGTCTGTACTTCGTCGATAATGACCAGGATATCCTTTTCATGGGCATAGTCGACGACGGCATGGACAAAGGCCGGGTCGAGAGGATGGACGCCGCCTTCACCCTGTACCAGTTCCATCATGACGGCGCAGACGTTATTTTCTTCAGCCAGAGCCTTGACCGATTCGAAGTTATCCGCTTCGGCGTAGACGAAGCCGTCCAGGAAGGGGCCGAAATCCTGATGGAGCTCATCTTGGCCGCAGGCTGTCAGCGTGGCCATCGTCCGGCCGTGGAAGCTGTTTTTCAGCGTGATGATCGTATAGCGTCCGTCGCCGTATTTGTCGTGAGAATATTTGCGGGCCGCCTTGATGGCGCATTCGTTCGATTCTGCGCCGGAATTGGAAAAGAAGACCTTTTTCATGCCCGTCTTTTCGCAGAGCATTTTTGCCAGGATGACCTGGGGCTCCGTGTAAAATACGTTGGAAATATGGCTCAGCTTGTTGAGCTGGGCCGTCACGGCGTCTTTCCAGACGTCGTCGCAGACGCCGAAGACGTTGACGGCGATGCCGGCGCTGAGGTCGATATACTCCTTGCCGTTGACATCGTACAGGACGGAACCCTTGCCGTGGTCCAGCACGGCGTCCATCCGGTTGTATACGTTTACGATATATTCTTTATCTGCAGCTTTAAAATCCATAGCCAATTCGCACATCTCCTTTTTTCATGCAATAGCCGTTCAGCGGCCTTCGGAATACTTGTTGACAAACATCGTGCCCAGGCCTTCTTCTGTCAGCAGCTCGATCAGGATAGCGTGGGGAACCATGCCGTTGACAATAAAGACCTTCTTGACGCCGGCCTGAATGGCGTCGATGCAGCACTGCACCTTGGGAATCATGCCGCCGGCGATGACGCCTTCTTTTTTCAGCTGGTCCGCCTGGGCCAGGGTGAGGTCCGTAATCAGCGACGACGGGTCGTCCTTATCGCGCAGGACGCCGTCGATGTTCGTCATGGACACCATGCATTCGGCGTTGAGGGCGCCGGCGATTTCAGCCGCCGCCGTATCGGCGTTGATGTTGTAGGCCTGTCCGTTTTTGTCCGTACCGATCGTAGCGATGACAGGAATGTATCCCTTATCCAGATTGTCCTGAATGATTTCAACGTCCAGCGACGTAATCTTGCCGACGAAGCCCAGGTCGTCGCTCTGCTTGCGGACGCGGATCATCCGGTCGTCGAGGCCGCACAGGCCGATGGCGTTGCCGCCCATCGAGCCGATGAGGCTGACTAAATCCTTGTTGACCTGGCCGGCCAGCACCATCTGGACGATTTTCATCGTCTCCGCGTCGGTGACGCGCAGGCCGTCGATGAACTTCGATTCGATGCCGACGCGGTCCAATACTTCCTTGATGTGCGGGCCGCCGCCGTGCACCAGGACAACCTTAATGCCGATGAGGTTGAGCAGGACGATGTCGCCCATGACGGCTCGTTTCAGGCTCTCGTTGACCATCGCGTTGCCGCCGTATTTGACGACGACGATTTTGCCGCTGTATTTTTTAATATACGGCAGGGCGTTCATCAAAATCTGCGCCTTCTGGGCGTTCGTTACCGATTGGATATCGTGCATTGCTATGTCTTTATACTCTGTCATTTACCTTTCCCCCAGTACAAAAATGTAACGTGGTACAAGAAACTGCGTTCCCGCAATTTCATTGTACCACGCAGTCCTTTCAGATTCTGCTGCTCAGCTGCAGGCCTGTAAGGCCGGCTGGAATCCCAGCTGCAGCATAGTGCGCTTCATGGCCTGGGCCAGCGACGCGCCTCCGACCGGCTCGGACGCCATGCCGTTGGCCAGGGCAATAATCGTATACCCTTCCGTATTGATCGCGCCCGTACAGGCTGCCAGGGCGTCCCGCAGCTGCTGCGGCGACGCGGCGGCATCCGTCGTGAGGATGCACAGTCCCGGCTTCGCCTCGGTGCCGTCGGCGGCCATGCCGTTCATATGAACGGAGCCGCTTCCCAGCGACACGGCGCTGTCCGTCATATCGCCTAAGTTGTCGATGACCGCGCCGACCTGAGCGCCGTGAGACGGCGAAAGCGACGCGCCTAAGGTTTCCAGGCTGTCGATGAGGCGGGACGGGCGGAAATGCTGGCCTTTTACGCCGCTGGCGACGAAGGCCACGTCCTGGGCGCCTATCGCCAAGTACTGCGACGCCGCGCTGCATACTTCCTGCTGGATTTCCTGTCCCCGCAGGCCTTCGGGAAGGGCCGCCCCGTTGTGCAGCAGCAGGGCCTTTCCCGCACTCTGCCATACGCCCTGAGCGCTGGAGACGACGATGGAGCAGTTTGTACGGCTTACGATCATAGCCAAATCCAATCGCACGCGGCTGTCACAAAGGCCGCTGTACGTACCGGCCGCGCTGAATCCTTGCGGTAAGCAGCTGTCATCATATACCTGTTTCATACTAACTCCACCTTTCTATGGCTGCGCCTTTACTTCGTTATCTGTAATCCTGTCGTCGGGTCGAGGCCCAACATGATGTTCATATTCTGAATCGCCGCGCCGGAAGCGCCTTTTCCCAAATTATCGAACAAGGCCGTCACGACGACGCGCTGGTCGTTGCCCGTCACGAGAATTTCCATGTCGTCATATCCGCTCATGGCGTTGGCCGCGACGAAGCCGCTCTTGTCTTCGCCGAAGGGAAGGACGCGGACGATGGGGCTCCCTTCGTAATGAGCCGCCAAGGCCTGCCAGACGTCCTGCGCAGACGGCGTTCCCTTCATCAAATGCGTAAATAAGGGAACCATGACTTCCATGCCGCTGTAGTAATCGTCGACGATGGGAGAGAAAATCGGCTCCTGAGCCAAGCCGCAGACGGCGACGATTTCCTTCAAGTGCTTGTGCTGCTGCGTCAGGCCGTATTGGCGGGGCGAGAACAATTCCTCGCCTTTGTCCGCTCCCTCATACTGGGCGATCATCTTCTTGCCTCCGCCGCTGTATCCCGTCAGGGACACGGCGCTTACGGGATAGTCGTCCGGCAGGATGCCGGCCTGTACCAACGGCTGGACGACGGCGATGACGCCGCTGGCGTGGCAGCCCGGGTTGGCGACGCGGTCGCTTTCGGCGATGGCCTGATACTGAGCCGGTGACAATTCAGGGAAGCCGTAGGTCCAGCCGTCGGCCGTCCGATGGGCCGTCGACGTGTCGATGAGGCGGACCTGGCAGTCGGCCGCAATGGCGACGGCTTCTTTCGCCGCCCCGTCGGGAAGGCACAAGAACGCCAGATCAGCTTTCTTCATGCATTCCGCAATCGCTTCGGGCTCCTTCCGCAGCTCGTCGGCAATGGGAACCAGCTCGATATCCTGGCGGCTCTTCAGCCGTTCGTGAATTCTAAGCCCCGTCGTACCTTCATGACCATGTATAAATACCTTCGTCTTCACCTTTCATGCACCTCTATACCTTACTGCCCCGCGTCTTTACCTTTTTCTTGCCGCGGCGGCGTTTTGATGAATTTTTATTCATTATAATTGCATTTTAATAGTTTGTCAAGATTTATGCAGGATTTTTTACATAAAAATAACCTGTTGGCCTCCATTCTCACAGAAAATACACGCGATTTGTTATATTTTTTCGTATTTTCTCAAGAATTTCTGTAAAAAGGAAACAAAAGACCGCAGGAACCTGTTTCCAAGTTTCTGCGGTCTGTATATGTAATCTGTCTTAACGCATATTTTTTAACGATCCATGTCGTAATCCTGCAAGGCAGCGACGTGATGATAGCCGTCGTTTTTGCCTTTATTGGCGAAAACGCGCAGGACCTCGCGGGCCGTATCGAGAGACGTCAGGCAGGGAACGGCCAGCTCGACGGCCATGCGGCGCAGGTTGAAGCCGTCCCGTTCGGGATGCTTGCCGAAGGTCAGCGTATTGACGACCAAGTCGATCTTGCCGTTGCGGATGAGCGTCGCAATGTTCTGCCCGCTTTCATGAATCTTGCGGACGACGTCGACGGGCATGCCGTGGTCGTTGAAGTACTGGCCCGTGCCTTCCGTAGCGATGATGTGGTAGCCCAGTTCCTTGAAGCCGTGAGCCAGCTGCAGGGCTTCTTCCTTATCGCGGTCGGCGACGGTGACGAGAATCGTGCCGCCGGCGGGGATACGCATCTTCGCGCCGTTGACGGCTTTGTACAGGGCTTCGGAATAGGTCTTGCCGATACCCATGACTTCGCCTGTCGATTTCATTTCCGGCCCAAGGGCGATTTCCGCCAGGCCGATCTTGCTGAAGGAGAATACAGGCGCTTTGGCGGCGACGTGGCCCTTAGCCGGCATGAGGCCGCTGCCGTAGCCCATGTCTTTCAGCGTTTCGCCCAGGGCGATGCGCGTCGCGACTTCGACGATGGGGAAGTGCGTTACCTTGCTCAGGAAGGGAACGGTACGGCTCGAACGAGGATTTACTTCGATGATGTACAGCTTGCCCTTCGATACGACGAACTGGATGTTGACGGCGCCTTTGACCTGCAGTTCCAGGGAAATGCGCGTCGTGTAGTCGACGATCTGGTCGATCATTTCCTGGTCAAGGTGCTGCGGCGGATAGACGGCGATGGAGTCGCCCGAATGGACGCCGGCCCGTTCGACCTGTTCCATAATGCCGGGGATGAAGACGTCCGTGCCGTCGGCAACGGCGTCGACTTCGACTTCGCGGCCCGTCATGTATTCGTCGATAAGGATCGGATGGTCCGGCGAGGCGATAACGGCTTCGCGCAGGTACCGTTCCAGTTCTTTTTCATTATATACGATTTCCATGGCCCGGCCGCCGAGAACGTAAGACGGACGGACGATGAGGGGGAATTCCAATTCCTGCGAAACCCTCATGGCTTCGCTGTCGCTGGTGGCGATGCGGCCGTCAGGACGGGGAATGTTCAGCTTCGCCAAGACTTCGTCAAACCGTTCGCGGTCTTCGGCCCGGTCCATGCCTTCGACGGACGTGCCGAGGACCTTGACGCCCCGTTTTGCCAGAGGAGCCGCCAGGTTGATAGCCGTCTGGCCGCCGAACTGGCAGATGACGCCGACGGGCTTTTCCTTGTCGATGACGGCCATGACGTCTTCTACGGTCAGCGGTTCAAAGTACAGGCTGTCGGACGTATCGAAGTCCGTACTTACCGTTTCTGGGTTGTTGTTGACGATGATGCTGTTCATGCCGGCCTTGCGCAGCGCCCAGGCAGAGTGGACGGAGCAATAGTCGAATTCGATGCCCTGGCCGATGCGGATCGGGCCGGAGCCGAGAACGACGACGCTCTTGTCGCCCAGGGGCTTGACTTCGTCTTCGGCGGCGTAGCAGGAATAGTAGTACGGCGTAGCCGCTTCAAATTCGGCGGCGCAGGTGTCGACCATCTTGAAGGTCGGCGTAATGCCCTTTTCCTGACGGAAGGCCCATACTTCGTCTTCCGATTTGCCGACGAATCCGGCAATGACCGCATCGGGCATGCTGTACCGTTTAGCCAGCCGGACGTTGTCTTCCGTAAGGCCCTGTTTCTTCAAGGCTTCTTCCAGGTCGACGATGTTCTTCAGCTTGCTGAGGAACCACATGTCGTAGCCCGTAATATAGTGAATCTTTTCTTCGCTGAGGCCGAGGCGCAGAGCCTGGGTGACGACGAAGAGCCGTTCGTCGTCCTGCTTCTGCAGGAGCTCGGCGATTTCGATGAGGGATTTGCTTTCCAGCTTTTTCAGCGTCAGGTAGTTCACGCCGATTTCCAGGGAACGGACAGCCTTGAGGAGAGCCCCTTCAAAGCAGCGGTCTAAGGCCATGACTTCGCCGGTAGCCTTCATCTGCGTTCCCAGGGTCTTGTCGGCCAAGGCAAATTTTTCGAAGGGCCAGCGGGGGAACTTGACGACGCAGTAGTCGAGGGTCGGTTCGAAGCAGGCCGTCGTCTTGCCCGTAACGGCGTTGGTAATCTGGTCCAGCGTCAGGCCTGTGGCGACTTTCGCCGCAACCTTGGCGATGGGATAGCCCGTTGCCTTGGAAGCCAGGGCCGACGAACGGCTGACGCGGGGGTTTACTTCGATGACGTAGTACTGGTTGCTGTTCGGGTCGAGGGCGTACTGTACGTTGCAGCCCCCTTCGATTTTCAGGCGGCGGATGATGGCCAGAGACGCCGTGCGCAGCATCTGGTACTGCAAGTCGTTCAGTGTCTGGCTCGGCGCGACGACGATGGAGTCGCCCGTATGAACGCCGACGGGGTCGATGTTTTCCATGTTGCAGACGATGATGCAGTTGTCCGCTTTATCGCGCATGACTTCGTATTCGATTTCTTTCCAGCCGGCAACGGACCGTTCGACGAGGATCTGGTTGATCGGGCTGAGCTTGATGCCGCGGGTCGCGATCATGAACAGCTCGTCTTCGTCGTGGGCGATGCCGCCGCCCGTGCCGCCGAGAGTAAAGGCCGGACGGACGATGATCGGGTAGCCGATTTTATCGGCGAAATCGATGGCCGACTGGACGTCTTCAAAGATGTCGCTTTCCGGCACGGGCTGGTTGATGTCCTTCATGGCTTCCTTAAAGAGCTCGCGGTCTTCCGCTTCCTTAATAGCCGAAAGGTGGGTGCCCAGCAATGTTACGTTGTATTTTTCCAGCACGCCGGCGTTCGCCAGTTCGACGGCCATGTTCAGGCCGACCTGGCCGCCCAGGGTCGCCAACAGTCCGTCGGGACGTTCTTTTTCAATGACTTCCGTCACGTAATCAAGGGAAATCGGTTCGATATATACGCGGTCGGCAATATCTTCGTCCGTCATAATCGTCGCCGGGTTGCTGTTGATGAGGACGACTTCCAGGCCTTCTTCCTTCAAAGCCCGGCAAGCCTGCGTGCCGGCATAGTCAAATTCTGCGGCCTGGCCGATAATGATAGGGCCGGATCCGATAACGAGAACTTTCTTCAATCCTTCTATCATGTTAATTTTCCTCCATCATCTTGATAAATTGTTCAAATAAATACAAGTTATCAGTCGGTCCCGGCGAAGCTTCCGGATGGTACTGCACACACATGATATGTTGTTCCGGCACTTCGAAGCCTTCCAGCGTATTGTCGTGCAGGTTGCGGTGCGTAATGACGACGTTGTCCGGCAGGGACGCTTCGTCGATGACGTAGCCGTGGTTCTGCGACGTAATGTATACGCGGTTCGTGCGGATATCCTTGACCGGATGGTTGGCGCCGCGATGGCCGAAGGTCAGCTTGCGGCTCTTGCCGCCCAGCGCCAGGCCCAGCATCTGCAGGCCGAGGCAAATGCCGAAGATAGGCTTCTTGCCGATGAGTTTCTTGACTTCTTCTACGACGTAGGGAACGTCCTTCGG
This sequence comes from Megasphaera sp. An286, assembly GCF_002163455.1. Taxonomy (NCBI): domain Bacteria; kingdom Bacillati; phylum Bacillota; class Negativicutes; order Veillonellales; family Veillonellaceae; genus Megasphaera; species Megasphaera sp. An286. The sequence goes on from NZ_NFIY01000006.1 coordinate 102,442, forward strand.
GTCGCCGGGGCCGTTGCTGAGGAAAATGCCGTCGGGATTGATGGCCAGTACGTCTTCGGCCTTCGTTTCCGCCGGGAAAATCGTCAGGCGGCAGCCGTTGCGGACCAAATCGCGGAGGATGTTGGTCTTCGCGCCGTAGTCCATGACGGCGACGTGGAATTTGCCGCTGCCCATGTGCTTGATGTCCCGCGTCGTGACGCGGCGGACGAGCTGCGTTTCCAAAGGCGTGTCAAACAGTTCCTTGACAGCACTTTCGCTCATCGTTTCGGGAACGATGACCCCCTTCATGACGCCGTGGCTGCGGATCGCCCGCGTAACGGCGCGGGTGTCGACGCCGTACAGGCAGGGAATATGATGGGTCCGGATGAACGTCGCCAGCTCGCCTTCGTTCTGCCAGTTGCTCGGCGCATCGCAGAGCTCGCCGACGACGAAGCCCGCCGCATAGGGACGGTCGGCCTGTTCGATTTCGTGGAACAAGCCGTAGTTGCCGATCAGCGGGTAGGTCATCGTAATGATCTGGCCGGCATAGGACGGGTCCGTAAAGGTTTCCTGATAGCCCGTCATGCCCGTATTAAATACGACTTCGCCGACAGCCGGTTCGCTCATCAGCATCTGGCCGTAAAATTTCTGTCCATTCTCTAATATGAGAATTCCTTTCATCGTAAGACCTCCCCATCTTTCATTACAAAGGCGCCGTCGACGACTGTCGCTACGGCCTTTCCTTTAAATATCATTTCATCAAAGGGCGATGCTTTGCCTTTGGAGTAGAACGCCGATGCGTCTACAGTCCATTCCTTGTCGAGGTCGAGAATCGTCAGGTCTGCGTCTTTTCCCGGAGCGATGACGCCGGCGTCGAGGCGCAGGATCTTGGCCTGAGCCGTAGACATGGCGTTGACGATCGTCATGAGGTCGACTTCGCCCGTATGATACAAGTAGGTCAGCACGGCGCCGACGCTCGTTTCGAGACCTACAAAGCCGCTGGGAGCCAGGTTGAATTCCTGGTCCTTTTCTTCCCATTCGTGAGGCGCGTGGTCCGTGACGATGGCGTCGATCGTGCCGTCCTTCAAACCTTCTACGACGGCGGCGCGGTGGTCGTCCGAGCGCAGGGGCGGGTTGACCTTAAAGCGCGTTTCAAAGGAGCGAATTGCTTCGTCCGTCAGGATCATGTGCTGGGGCGTCGCTTCCGCCGTGACGCGGAGGCCTTTTTTCTTGGCCTGCCGTACCATGTCGACGGCGTTCTTCGTGCTGATGTGGGCGATGTGAACGGGCGTGCCCGTCGCTTCGGCCAGCAGGATATCGCGGGCGACGGCAATGTCTTCGGCGACGGCCGGACGGCCCTTAATGCCCAGCTGATTGGACACGACGCCTTCGTGCATATTGCCGCCGGCGACGAGTTCCGTTTCTTCGCAGTGGTCGATGATTACCTTGTCGAACATGCTGGCGTATTCCATCGCCTTGCGCATGAAGTCGGAGTTTTCGACAAAGCGGCCGTCGTCGGAAAAGGCGACGACGCCGGCTTTGACCATGCCGCCCATGCCGGACAGCTCCTGGCCTTCCAGGTTCTTGGAAATCGCGCCGATGACTTCGACCTTGACGACGCCTTCTTTCGCTACTTTATATTTCAGGCCTTCTACGATGATGGCCTTGTCGATGACCGGGCTGGTGTTGGGCATCGTCGCGACGCGGGTAATACCGCCGGCCGCCGCGGCTCTCGTGCCCGTCGCGATGGTTTCCTTCGCCGACTGGCCGGGCTGGCGGAGATGGACGTGCATGTCGATAAAGCCCGGCGCTACGACCAAGCCCGACGCGTCGTATACTTCGGCGCCTTCTGCCGGAAGATTCGATCCTACGGCTTTGATCTTGCCGTCTTCAATGAGGATATCGCATATTTCATCTTGCTGTACAGCCGGGTTGACTACCCTGCCGCCTTTAACGAGTAATGTCAACGTCATCGCCTCCTATGATTGTCAAATACAGAACTGCCATCCGGACGGACACGCCGTTTTTAACCTGTTCCTGAATTGCCGAATGGTCGCTGTAGCACGTATCCGTGTCGATTTCAATGCCGCGGTTCATCGGGCCGGGATGCATGACCAGGACGTCGTCCTTTGCCAGGGCCAGGCGCTTCCGGTTGATACCGAAGAGGGAATTGTATTCGCCGGCGCTGGGGAAGAACCCGATGCCCTGCCGTTCCTTCTGAATGCGGAGAACATTGATGACGTCGGCGTCCTGAATGGCTTCTTCCAGGTTGTAGTGCACGGTGACGCCCATGGATTCCAGCTCCGGCTGGAGCAGCGTGCGGGGACCGACGAGGTGTACGTCGGCGCCCATGGTCTGCAGGCCGTAAATATTGGAACGGGCTACGCGGCCGTGGTCGATATCGCCGACGATGACGACTTTCAGCCCGTCAATACGGCCCTTCGCTTCCTGAATGGTAAACAAGTCGAGAAGGCCCTGCGTCGGATGCTCGTGCGCACCGTCGCCGGCATTGATGATGATCGGGTCGACGCATCGGCGGGCAAACCAGGGAGAGCCTTCCTGCTTCTGCCGCATGACGATGGCGTCTACGCCCATAGCCGTAACGGTAAGCAGCGTGTCGCGGAAGCTTTCGCCCTTCTGAATAGAGCTGCCGCGGGGTGTAAAGTTGATGACGTCGGCGCCTAAATATTTTGCCGCCATTTCAAAGGAGCCGCGCGTACGCGTGCTCGGTTCCCAGAACATGTTGACGACGGACTTGCCCTTGAGCAGCGACAGCTTCTTATCGCCGCTGTTGACGACAGCCTTCATCTTCTTTGCTACTCGCAGTATCAATTCAATTTCTTCTTTTGGTACTCCTTGCAGCCCTAACAGGCTTTTTCCTTGGATACTAGCCATTGGAATCCTCCTTATAAAAAAAGACCTTTGCCGAAAGGCAAAGGTCATATCCATATCGCATGCATGGCAAACATATGTCCCTTTTTAGCCTCTCTGGACTATATTAAAGGTACAGTCATAAATATGGTGATGAATAACCCGGCCTCTCTGGACCGACAGTCTATTCTCTCTTATTATTGTATCTACCCATTCCTATAAAGTCAAGATTTTTTTATCTACCTATAAGGCTGATTTAGAGTCGGCCTCTCCCGGCGCATCTCAAGGCGCCCTGTGCAGGTATACTTCCTGCGGCGCAATGACCAGGCTGCCTTCCTCGATAAACACGTCGTTAAAAAAGGCTTCAAACAGCTTGGCCGGTACATACAGCATGCCCTCGACGTTTTCCGGCCCGATACCGTATTGGTAAATGTGATTCAGGTTCACCGTCTTCAGCGAGCCGATGCGCTCGTACATATCGACGCCGGGATAGAGGTGCATGTAGACCGTATTCGCCTCGATAAAGGCGCACTGTTTTTCTTCATCCCAGGCAACAGTATAGCCCAGCTGCTCCGCTACGGGACGAAGGGGCACCATGAGCACGCCGTTTTTCTCATACACTGGGGCCGTAAGAGGCGTCTGGGCGCTGTTCCGGCCGATAAGAATCGTATACTCCGGCAAGATCTGGCCGGACGTTTGCACCGTAAGGGCCGGCTGCATCGATTCTGCCGCCGTATCCGCCGCGCCGGCCGGGGCCGCGCAGAGCAGGCAGAACGCCAAGCCAGCTATATAATGTAGTCTCATAGCATATCCCTCCTTGAGATTTCCTGCTATCCCCCGACATGCTGCCGGGCCATGACTAAGAACACCGTCATGAGAACGCAGACGAACCCGATTAATTCGGGAATATAAAATACAGTCCCCAGTACCAGGGCGGAAACGACGGATGCCGAGACAGGCTCCAGCGTACCGATGAGCGTGGCCTTAATCGGGCCTATGTCCCCGACGCCCCGCAGAAATAAGATAAAGGTCAAGTCCGTGCCGATTAAGATAATAGCGGCAAAGATGATATATCCCGCCGTATCTAATACAGACGGCGTATTCCAGGGCTGGATAAACAGCGAAAACAGCGTTCCGCCGACGAGAAGGCTCAGCGCGTTGACCGGCACGCTGCCCCATTTCCAGACCAGATTCTGCGCCAAAAAGGAATAGCATACCGTCGCCACGGCCGCCGCCAGCCCCCATTGCAGCCCTTCCGGCGACAGGGCCATCCGGGATAAATCGCCGTGCGTCGCAATGAGAACGACGCCGACGAGAGCCAAGACGATGGACAGGCCTTCGCGGAAGTCGGGAAGACGCCGCGTCCGCAGGCAGACGATGACCGCCATCATGACGACGCTCAGGGTCTGCAAAATCCCCGCCGTGCCGGCGTTCGAGTATTGAATGCACTTGAGGAACGACACCTGGCTGAGCAGGAGCCCCATCAGACTGTATCCCAGCATCGAGATGCAATCCTTTTTATTCCTCAAGATATTCAGCATCGTCTTGTATTCCCTGCCGGCCAGCAGGGTCAATACCAGTCCGGCGCAAACCATGCGGATGCTGGTCAGCCAAAAGGGATCGACGCCGTAACGGCTCAGCAAATACTGTCCGGCCGTCCCCGACATGCCCCAGATAATCGCTCCGCCGCCGGAACAAAGATAACCGCGCATCATGCTGCGCTTAGCCATAGTACCGCTCCTTTCTCCTTGCCTGTAATTGTAACACAGAGAGTGCTCCTTATCCAGTCGGCGCAAAAAGAAAACACAGCAACTTCATGAAGAAATTACTGTGTTTCATACATCTATATACGATTAGAAATGAAGCAGCCCGCCGCTTTCGTTCGAAACAGGAACGGCTAAGATGCCCGTCGGCTGGGGCTGGGAAATCAAAAAGATCAGCGCCGCCACGATAGCCAGGGCGATGGTCACCCGCGAGAAGACGCCTCGTTCGCTGTATTCCGGCACGCCGAAGAAGCGGATACCGATGGACGCGCCGATCGTCGCGAACAACGCGCCTACGGAGAAATACCGGTACATCCCATAAGCCAGGATCAAGCCGACGATGGACGCCGCGTTGATGACGATGGGATAGCAGCGCGCCAGCATCGACTGGTTGGCGCGGCGCATGCTCATGAGCCAGTCCGTCGCGTCGATGCCGACCAGGCCGGTAATAAAGGTCGAAGCGTATAAAATGCCGTCCCACTGCGATTCCAGCCTGCGGCGGTCGCCGGCAATCCACATCAGTACCGTCAGCAGCAAAATAGCCACGCCGGCGACGAGGTAGTAGTACTGCTCGGGAATAAACTGAATGACGAAGACGCCGACGAGGACGCATACGCTGGCGACGGCGCTCATCTGCACGAGCTGCTGCTTCGTCGGACGAATCTTCTTATTCATGCTGGTATAAATCTTAGCGAAGATTTCCAGCAGGAAGACGACGACAAAGAAGACGATGCCCAAAAACGGGCTGAGCAGCGCCAATCCCAGGGTAATCACCAGCGGGATGATAAACTTGACTCCCGGGAAGATGATGAAGGTCTTCATCGTCATGACGTGCTGCTGCGAATACACCGTAAAGTAGGTAAAGGTATTAAACAACAGCATGGCGACGATGGTCTCGCCGGGCTTCGCCCCCATGTACAGGAAGATCATGAGCAGGTACATGCTCATGTTGATGCCTGTGAAGCGGGCAAATACGGCAGACATCAGGCCATACATCAAAAACGGTAGAATTACTGAAAAGATATCCATTCTGACCTCTCCTGCTTCTTATTTCAAATGGTGGCTGCCCCGTTCCGTCATGGGAAGGCCTTCCTTGCACAACGGGCAGTCGTCGGGCTGATACGTAGGAACGGTCAAGTGAAGCAGGGCCTGTACGTCTTCCTTCGGCACGCCGAATTCGGCCTTGCCGCCGCTGCGGTCTACGAGGAGGCCGACGCCGACGATGACGCCGCCGGCTTGTTTAACGACGTTGACGACTTCCTGTACGGAACCGCCCGTCGTGACGATGTCTTCTACGATGAGGACGCGTTCGCCCGGTTCGATGCGGAAGCCGCGGCGCAGCGTCATGACGCCTTTTTCCCGTTCCGTAAAGATGGCCCGCGTGCCTAAGGCCTTGCCGACTTCATGAGCCAGCAAGATGCCGCCGGTCATCGGCCCCATGACGGTCTGGACATTTTTGTCCTTAAACCGTTCTGCCAATTCCTTGCAGAGCTTTTCCGTATATTCCGGATGCTGGAGGACGTTGAACTTTTCAACGTACAGCGGGCTGTGAAGGCCCGACGTCAATAAGAAATGGCCTTCCAATACGGCTTTCGTGTCTACTAATAACTGTCTTACTTCTGCTTCTGTCATCATGATGCTATACCCCCTGGATTTCTTCTAATATTTTGCGAACGGCTTCCCGCGGTTCATCAGCCTTCGTAATGGGCCGTCCGATGACTAAGTGGGACGCGCCGTCCTGCAGCGCCTGCCGCGGCGTCGTAAACCGCTTCTGGTCGTTGGCGACGGCGAAGGACGGGCGAATGCCCGGCGTAACGATGAGGAAATCGGAACCGTTCATTTCGCGGATGGCCTTCGCTTCATACGGCGACGAAACGGTGCCGTCGATACCAGCTTCCTTCGCCAGCTTAGCCAGGCGGAGAACCGTTTCGGCAATCGTATATTTTCCGCCGATTTCTTCCCAGCACGCTTCGTCGATGCTGGTCAGAACCGTGACGGCCAGCAAGCGGGGCCGTTCGATGCCCAGCTTTTCCGCCTCGTCGCGGACGGCTTCCGCAGCAGCTTCCATCATCGCCCTGCCGCCTGTGCCGTGAAGGGTCATGAGATCGGCTCCCAGCCGGGTCAAGGCGCGAATGCTCTGGCCTACCGTATTCGGAATGTCGTGTACCTTCAAATCGAGGAACACGTGCTTTCCCTGGTCCTTCAAATAGCGAACAGCGTCCGGACCGGCGCTGTAAAATAATTCCATGCCGACTTTATAGAAGGAAACGCTGTCTCCCAACGATTCGACAAGCTTCTTCATGTCGTCTAAAGAATGTACGTCTAAAGCCGTTATAATGCGATTATCTGCCATTCGTAACCCTCCGCGCAAAAAAATAAACTGCATAAGCCCCATACTGCATGGGCATATCTAATTAATTATGTCACGTTTTACCATACCTGTCAATTTACTTTTCCACCTGGGAACGCGGCTTTTGCGGCAGTAGTTCCGGAATCCGAAATCCGCCGCACTTCGGCGAAAAGAGCATTCCCGTCCATGTCGTCGATAATCGACAAGGCAATCGCCTTAGCCTTATCGCTCGTAGCCCTCGGGTTGTCCGGGTCATCCAGGCGCAGGGCAAAATACGCCGTCTTTCCGTCTCTTTCATATAGCCCGACAAACCAGGCGTCCGTATTTTTTCCATCGACTCGCCCAAAACCGGTCTTGCCGTACACCTTCAATCCCGTCGCCGCGTCGTCCCTCGTCAGCATCAGCAGCTTCAACGTATTGGCAAGCTCGCCCTTCTCCGGATGTTCCATAATGCGCCGCAGCACTTGAATTTGTTCCTTCGGAGATATTTTTAAGGACGACTCCAGCCAAAATCCTTTCAGCTCAGCCAAGGGCTCTCCCTCATTTAAATCGCCCTGCCAATCGGAAATATCCCTGTTGCCATAATTCATCTCGTCGATATGGGCCTGCATTACAGGCTGTCCTATATCGTCTATGACTTGCCGGTAATACCAGACGCAGGACTGCCGAAAAGCGTCGGGCAATCCAATATCGCGATTCCACGGCTCATACCAGTACACCGTCCCGTTCCATGTCCGCACGGAATCATTCATCTGAATTACGCCCATATCTAACCCGACGTAGGTAGAGAAAATTTTGAAAGTCGAGCAGGGCGATGAGCGTTTTTCGCTGAGCTCTTTTTGGTATACGGCATAAGTGTCGGACTCGGGATAATAAAAAATAGCCGTGCCGTTTACGCCGTCGAAATACTCCTGCAAATTGATTTCCACCGTCGTTTCTGCTACGGTACGGCTGACGCCTGCGGAAAAGAGTATTGCCGTTAGGCAGCATATGAAAACGAAAAATCTTTTAAATATGTTCGTCTGCATTTGTTTTTTATTGCCTCCTTAGTAATGGTGTAGCTTTTGTTCCTGATTCAAAAGTTCGCGGCGTGTAGAACAGAACCCTTTTTCGGAAGGATAGGAAGCCGCACATATACAAAAAAAGAACGCATACATATCGTATACGTCTCCTGCTAGCAGTCGTCGCACCTATCAGTCGGGTCTGCACACATGAATATTTCTTCTAACATATTCTGTTTGCGCAAGGACCCGACATAAGCGATTCGCACAAGTTTGCGCGTCGTGCTTCGCACTCCTTCAAACGAGGTTCGCTACTTATCCCAGGGCTTGCCCTGGGTAGATGGGAGGTCGTTGTATGCAAAAAGAGAGCAGTGCCAATGCACTGCTCTCTTTTTGTAATCAGCGGCTTCCTATCCTCCCAGG